>JAOAIT010000020.1 GCA_026414565.1 Verrucomicrobiia bacterium | reverse complement strand
AGATGTGTATAAGAGACAGGGGGGACGGGGTGGCCGTCCACGAGGAGATGGTCCGGGGGCGGGTGGAGGTGTTGGACGGCGCGTTGCATGGCGAGGGAGGTGGCGTTGAGGATGTTGATTTGGTCCACGATTTCGGCCTCGATGAGGGCGACGGCGAAGGTGATGTCCGGGGAGTGGGTGAGGAGTTCAAAGAAGTGCTCGCGGCGGGCGGGGGAAAGCTGTTTGGAGTCGTTGACGCCGCGGAGGTGGTGGGGGATGCCCGCGAAGGCCCAGTGGGCAGGAAGGATGACGGCGGCGGCGACGACGGGGCCGGCGAGGGCGCCGCGGCCGGCTTCGTCCACGCCGGCGAGGCGGCGGGAGCCGGCGTGGAGCAGGCGGCGTTCATGGAGGAAGCGATCGGGCATGTCAGCGTTTTTTGAGGGAGGGAAGCTCAACTTTCCAGGCCTGGCCGATGGGGAAGCCGAGGAAGCGGTCGGCGAGGGCTTCGAATTGCTCGGGGGCGTCGGTGACGTAGGGGAAGATGCGGCCGGGGCGGTCGCGGCGGTCATGGAGGAGGCCGTGGGCGGCGAGGCGCTGGCTGACGAGCTGGGCGCAGGATTCGGCGGAGTCCACGAGGACGACGCGGGGTCCGGCGAGGCGGCGGATGAGGTTTTTGATGAGGGGGTAATGGGTGCAGCCGAGGATGAGGGTGTCCATTTTGTGGCGGAGGAGGGGGGCGAGGTAAACGCGGAGGATTTCGGCGGTGATGCGGTGGGAGGTCCAGCCTTCCTCGATGAGGGGGACGAGGAGGGGGCAGGCCTGGGGGAAGACGCGGACTTTGGGGTACAGCTCGGCGAGGGCGATTTGGTAGGCGCGGCTGCGGATGGTGGCGGCGGTGGCGATGACGCCGATGCGGTGGTTGCGGGTTTTTTCGACGGCGACGCGGGCGCCGGGCTGGATGACGCCGAAGACGGGGACGTCAAACTGGTCTTCCAGGACGTTGAGGGCCCAGGCGGAGGCGGTGTTGCAGGCGACGACGATGCATTTGACTTTTTGGCGTTCGAGGAAGAGGGCGTCTTCGCAGGCGAAGCGGATGACGGTTTCTGGGGATTTGGTGCCGTAGGGGACGCGGGCGGTGTCGCCGAGATAGACGATGTCCTCGTGGGGGAGGGCGTGATGGAAGGCGCGGACGACGGTAAGCCCGCCCAGGCCGGAATCGAAGATGCCGATGGGGCGTGCAGGGCGCGGGGTCATGGGGATTCGATGGCTTTTTTGTAGGCCAGGATGCCGGAGGCGATGGCCTGGGCCATTTTTTTGCGGTGGGTGGCGTCGGCGATGCGGGCCATATCGGCGGGGTTGGACATGAAGCCGGCTTCGACGAGGATGGCGGGGGTGGTGCTGAAGCGGAGGACGGCGAAGCGGGCGCGGCGGACGCCGCGGTCGGGGAGGCCCAACTGGTGGGTCATGGCCTGCTGGACGTGCCAGGCGAGGAGGACGTTGTGGGGGTCGAACTGGTTGGCGGGGTAGGCGCCGGTGTTGGCGCCTTCGCCGCGGGCGTTGGTGGAGCTGGCGCGGGCGGGGGTCATGCAATAGGTTTCGAGGCCGCGGACGGAGGTGTCGGCGGCGGCATTGTAGTGAAGGCTGATGAGGAGGTCGGCTTTTTGGCGGCGGGCGATGGCGGGGCGGTCGGCGGGGTCGTGGTAGGTGTCGGAGCTGCGGGTGAGGGTGGCTTTGAGGCCGGCGGCCTTGAGGGCGGATTGCAGTTCTTCGGCCAGTTGGAGGGTGAAGCGTTTTTCCTGGAATTTGCCTTCGAGGTTGCCGGGGTCTTTGCCGCCGTGGCCGGCGTCAATGGCGACGGAGCGGACGGAGACTTTGGGGGATTTGACGGGGAAGAGGAGGGGTTGGAGGACGGTGGCGGCATCGAGGGAGGAAATGTAGAACTCGCCGCCCTGTTTGGCGACGGGGACGGAGAGGTGGACCTGGACGCCGCGGATTTCGGCCTGGCGTGAGTCGGCTTTGAAGAGGAGGCGGCTCCAGCGGCTGGTGAGGATGGCGGAGTCGCCCTGGGTTTTGAGGTCGTACTTACAGGCATCGGCCCATTGGGCGAGGGAGAGGTATTCGTTGCCGAAGAGGGTGGTGCGGGGGAGTTTGGTCCAGGCTTGCGCAAAGGCAGGAGCGGCCATTGCCCAAAAGATGGCCAGCCACCATGCGATGCCGAAGCGGCCTTGCATGAGCGCAATGTGCCTGTTGCGTGAGGGTATTTCAAGGAGAAGCGATGGGAGGGCGGGGGGAAAGGGGGCGGATTTGGAAAAAACCTTGGTTCAGGGGTTTTCTCTGGGATATAGTGGGGGCATGGTACGTGTGGGCATAGGATATGATGTGCATCCGCTGGTGGCGGGGCGGCGGTGTGTGCTGGGGGGCGTGGAGATTGCTTACGAGAAAGGGCTGGCGGGACATTCGGATGCGGATGTGTTGATGCATGCGATTTGCGATGCGGTTTTGGGGGCGTTGGGGTTGGGGGACATTGGGCAGTTTTTTCCGAATACGGATCCGCGGTGGAAGGATGCGCCCAGCCGGATTTTTTTGGAGGAGGCGGCGCGGCAGGTGGCGGCGCGCGGGGGGCGGATTGTGAATATTGATGCGACGTTGGTGGCGCAGGCGCCGAAGGTGGGGCCGCATGTGGGGGCGATGAAGAGGAATCTGGGGGCGGCGCTGGGGGTGGGGCCGGAGGTGATTGGGATCAAGGCGACGACGAATGAGGGGCTGGGATTTATTGGGCGGGGGGAGGGGATTGCGGCGATGGCGGTGGCGGCGGTGGAGCTGGGGGAGTAGGTCATGGGCAACAAAGCGGAGATAGGATGGAGGCGGAGCACCGCGGAGGGGGAGAAGGTGGAGGTGTTTGCGCGGTTGAGCGGGGGGGAGTGGCTGTTTTTTCAACGGAGCCGGCGGTATGAGAACTGGCAGCGGGTGGCGGAGCCGCCGTTGGAGGACTGGCTGGAGCTGCTGGATGCGGTGCGGCGGCGGGTGGTGCGTCGGCTGTATCAACCGGCGGATGAGAAGCGGCTGGTGGCGCGGATCCGGGAGCGGTTTCCGGAGTGGCGGGAGACAGAGAGGCAGGAGCAGGGCTTATGAATGAGCATGTCCTGGTGGTGGATGATGCGATGGAGCTGCGGATGCTGGTGCGGAGCGCGCTGACGCGGGCGCATTACCGGGTGTCGGAGCTGGAGTCGGCGGCGCAGTTGCGCCAGCGGCTGCAGGCGGGGGAGCAGGAGGCGCCCGAGCTGGTGCTGCTGGATTTGGTGCTGGGGGATGGGATGGGGACGGAGATCATGCCGGAGCTGCTGCGGGCGTGGCCGCGGACGGAGGTGATCGTGATCACGGGGTATGGTTCGGTGGAGAACGCGGTGAAGGCGATGAAGGCGGGGGCGTATGGTTTTCTGCCCAAGCCGTTTGATTCCAACACGTTGTTGCAGGAGGTAGAGCATGCGCTGCAACACCGGCGGCTGCGGCTGGAGGCGGAGGGATTGCGGGAGGTGTGTTTTACGTTGCGGGCGGAGACGGCGCCGGTGTTTCAGAGCGAGCCAATGAAGCGGCTGGTGCGCTTGATTGAGCGGGCGGCGGCCAGCTCGCTGCCGGTGTTGATTGTGGGGGAGAGCGGGGTGGGCAAGGAGGTGGTGGCGGGGATGCTGCATCATTTGGGGCCGCGGGCGGGGCAGCCGCTGGTGAAATGCAACTGTCCGGCGCTGGCGCGGGATCAATTTGACAAGTTGTTGTTTGGGGGGGCGGAGGCTGGGCGGGAGCCGGGTTTTTTGCGGCTGGCGGGAGAGGGGACGTTGTTGCTGGACGAGATCAGCAGCCTGCCGGTGGAGGTGCAGGGGCGGTTGTTGGGGGTGTTGCAGGATGGGATCGCGCAGCCCGCCGGGGGGACGGGGGGATATGCCGTGCGCTGCCGGCTGGTGGCGACGACGAATCGGCCGTGCGCGGAGCTGCTGCGGAGCGGCCAGTTGAAGGAGGACTTTTTTTACCGGCTGGGGCAGATCACGCTGGAGGTGCCGCCGTTGCGGGAGCGGCGGGAGGATATCCTGCCGCTGGCGCGGGCGTTTCTGGAGCGGTACGGGAGCCAGTCGGGGCGGACATTTGCGGGATTTACGGCGCGGGCGCAGGAGGCGCTGCGGCAGTGTGACTGGCCGGGGAATGTGCGGCAGTTGCAGAATGAGGTGCAGCGGGCGGTGTTGATGGCGCAGGGGGACTGGGTGGGGGCGGAGGATTTGACGATTGCCCCGCAGGCGGGGGGCGGGCAGGGGGAATTGGGGTTGCTGGAGGTGATGGAGCGGAAGGCGATGGTGCAGGCGTTGGAGGCGACGGGTGGGGACGTGGCCGAGGCGGCGCGGCGGCTGCACATGGGACGGCAGACTTTTCAATTAAAAATGAAGGCTTATCGTATCGAGGCTTGAGTCAAGCCCGGAGGCTGCGGGCGGCTGCCAGGGGTGGTTGGCGGCGGCGCCGGGGCCGGGTGAGGAAAGGTATTATGAGTGCCAGCGTATTGGTGGTGGATGACACGGCGGAGATCCGTGACCTGGTGCGCGCGATATTAAGCGAGGAAGGGTACCAAGTGCAGGAGTGTGATTCCGGGGCGGCGCTGCGGCGGCGGCTGGGGGAGGAGCGGGCGCCGGATTTGGTGCTGCTGGATTTGCGGCTGCCGGATGCGGAGGGGCTGGATTTGCTGCCGGTGATCAAGCGGGAATGGCCGGGGACGGAGGTGCTGATCATGACGGGGTATGCGACGATTGAGGCGGCGGTGCGGGCGACGAAGATGGGGGCGTACGGGTTTCAGGAGAAGCCGTTTGATCCGGCGGCGCTGGTGGTGAATGTGGGGCGGGCGCTGGAGCACAAGAGTCTGCAGGAGCAGGCCAGCCAGTTGCGGCAGGCGTTGTCCACGATGAGCGGGGGGGCGGCGCCGGTGTTTCAGAGCGCGGCGATGAAGGCGGTGGTGAAAATGGTGGAGAAGGTGGCGGGGAGCGATGTGTCGGTGTTTATTGTGGGGGAGAGCGGGACGGGCAAGGAGGTGATTGCGGATTTGATTCATAATCTCAGCCCGCGGGCGGCCAAACCGTTTGTGAAGGTGAACTGCGCGGCGCTGCCGCGGGAATTGATTGAGAGTGAGTTGTTCGGGTCGGTGAAGGGGGCGTTTACGGGGGCCACGGCGGATCGGGTGGGATTGTTTCGGCAGGCGGAGGGGGGGACGCTGTTGCTGGATGAGATATCGGAGATGCCGGTGGACACGCAGAGCAAGCTGCTGCGGGTGTTGCAGGACAAGGAGGTGCGTCCGGTGGGGGGGCGGACGAGTTATACGATAAATTGCCGGATTATTGCGGCGACCAACCGGCCGATCCAGGAGGCCATTCGGACGGGGAAACTGCGGGAGGATTTGTATTACCGGATTTCGACGATCACGCTGACGCTGCCGCCGCTGCGGGATCGGCGGGAGGACATTTTGCCGCTGGCGAATGCGTTTTTGCAGCGCTTTGCGGCGCAGGCGGGGCGCACATTTACGGGGTTTTCCGCCGAGGCGGCGCAGCGGTTGCGGAGCTTTGACTGGCCGGGGAATGTGCGGCAGTTGCAGAACGAGGTGCAGCGGGCGGTGTTGATCGCCGGGGGGCCGCTGATTGAAGCGGGGGATTTGTCCATTGGGCATGCGGAGGAGGAGAGTGCGCCGGAGGGCCTGAGTTTGATGGATGCGATGGAGCGGAACACCATTTTGAAGGTGTTGCAGGAGACGGGGGGGAACAAAGTGGAAGCGGCGCGGCGGCTGGGGATAGGGCGGCAGACGCTGTACAACAAGATCAAGGTTTACGGGATTGAGGCGTGAGGCCGGGGGCGGCTGGCTGCGGTTGAAGAGGGCGGGGGAAGGCGGGGGCGGATATTTTTTGACGGTGCAGAGAGGGGGGGGTATAGTTTTTGCTTTGAAGGCAAGTTCAGTCTCAAGGCGAAAAGCAATTATTATGGACAACATGGCGTGGGGAAAGTGTGTCGTTGGGGTGTGCGTTTTTTGGTGCATGGTGGCCGGGGGTCAGGGGGCGGAGCTGAAGCTGACGTTGAACGAGTTTCTGGCGCGCGTGCTGACCAACAACGAGAACATCCAGATGAAGATTCTGGAGGTGCAGATCAGCCGCAAGCAGTATGAGGCGCAGAAGGGATTGTTTGAGCCGGCGTGGGTGACCTCGTTCACGCATGAGGATCGGCGCAATGCGCTGACGGAGGAGCAGAAGCGGAATTTGTTTTTTGCCACCCTATTTAACGAGCGGAACAATCGTTACGATTCCGGGGTGGAGATGATCACGCCTTCGGGGGCGAAGGTGCAACTGGGCTACCGGCTGAATGAGCTGCGGAACAATCTGAACCAGGCGAACTTTCCGGACGGGGAGTATTTGTCCACGCTGAGCCTGGCGCTGACGCAGCCGTTGTTGAAGGATTTTGGTTATGCGGCGACGCTGGCCAATCTGCGGGCGGCGGCGATCAACTCGGAGATTACGTTTCAGGAATACCGCAAGGCGCTGATCGAGATTGTGGCGCGGGCGGAGGCGGCGTATTGGGATGTGTATCTGGCGCAGCAGCAATACGCGTTCAGCACGGATTCGGTGGCGGTGGCGCAGACGCTGCTGGCGGACAACCAGGCGAAGCTGGCGGTGGGGAAGGGGGCGGAGCTGGACGTGTTGCAGGCGGAGGCGGGGCTGGCGCAGCGGCAGGCGCTGGCCAACGAGGCGCGGCAGAAGCTGTATGAGGCGGCCAATCGGGCGATGATATTTTGTTCGAGTTCGGTGCTGGGGCCGCATGATCGTCTGGTGGCGGTGGATGAACCGAAGGCGGGGCCGATGACCAGTGATCCGTTGTACTTTCGGACGCTGGCGGATCAGCTTAATCCGGATGCGTTGTCGCTGCGGCATCAACTGGCGCTGGACGGGGTGCGGATCAATTTTGCGAAGAATCAACGGCTGCCGCAACTGGACTTGAAGGCGAGCTACGGCTCGAGCGACATTCATCCGAATTATCAGGGCATCTGGCGGAATCTGGAGGCGCATGATTATCCGGCGTGGATGCTGGGGGTGGAGCTGCGGGTGCCGCTGGGGGGCAACCTGAAGGCGCGCAAGGAATTGGAGGCGGCGCGGTTGCGGCGGCAGAACACGCTGCTGGCGCTGCAGACGTTGCGGGTGCAGTTGGACAACCTGATTGATGCGGCGCACAAGACGGCCGATTCGTATTACGACAACATTGCCCGGTACGCCAAGGTGGTGGAGTTCAATCAAAACCTGCTGAAGTCGCAACTGGACCGGCTGGAAGTGGGGAAGACGGACAGCCGGACGGTGCTGGAGACGGAGCAGGATTTGTTTGAGGCGCGGCTGGGGCTGGTGCAAAGCCAGGTGCGGTTCAAGCGGGCGGTGCTGGATTTGGAGCAGTCGGTGGGGATGGTGTTGCAGGCGCGGAATCTGGAGCTGAGCCAGTCGGATCTGGCGCATCGGACGCGGGCGCTGCTGCGGAGCGGCAAGATCACGCCGCAGGCGTATGCGGAATTTTTGGAGCAGGTGCAGCGGGAGTATGAGCTGCGCCGGCAGGCGGCGCCGCCGATTCCTCCGGCGACTTTGCCCCCGCGCCAACCCTGAATTAAGCTATGATGATGATCAACGAAGCGTACGCCCATCGTCTGCGGCGGCTGGCGGCGGGGGTGTTGATGGCGGCCTGGCTGGCAAGGGCGGGGGCCGTCCCGGCGGCCACGGTGGAGGGGATTACCGAGCCGTTGCATGATCTGGTGATCAGCGCGTCGGTGCCGGGGACGATTGCCAAAATCCTGGTGAAGGAGGGGGATTTCATGGAGTCGGGGACGGCGATATTGGAGCTGGAGAAGCGGCAGGAGGAGCTGGAGGTGGAGCGCCGGCGGATTCTGAGCGAGAGCAAGGCGGAGCTGACGGCGGCGGCGGCGCAGATGGAGATGCTGAAGATGGATTTGGAGGCGACGCGCAAGCTGTTTGAGACGTCGAAGTCGGTGAGCAAGGAGCAGTTGTTGAAGAAGGAGCTGGAGTACAAGCAGGCGGTGGCGGAGCATGACAAACTGCAACTGGCCGAGGCGCGGGAGAAGATCGAGTACGAGATGGCGCTGGAGCAGTTGCGGAAGCGGGTGATCACGGCGCCGCAGAGCGGGTATGTGGTGGAGCTGATGCGGAAGGCGGGGGAGGATTGCAAGGCGCAGGAGCCGCTGGTGCGGCTGGTGGACACGCGGCAGTGTTATTTTGTGGCGAATGTGGAGGCGCGGGCGGGGGCGGCGCTGGCGGCGGGCCAGCGGATCAAGCTGGAGCTGCCGGCGGGGCGGCAGAGTCTGAGCGTGACGGGGGAGGTGGCGTTTGTGTCGCCGGTGGTGGATCCGGCCAGCGGGCTGCTCAAGGTCAAGGTGTTGTTTGAGAATCCCCAAGGCAAAATTCGTCCGGGGGTGGCCGGGCTGATGCATCTCCCGGAGGCTCCATGAGCGGAGGGAATGAACAACTGAAGGCCACGGAGGTGCCGCGCGGCACGGCGGGCTGGGCGACGTTGCGGTCTTTTGCCGGGCCGCCGACGGCGTTCTGGCCGGCCTTTTTGGCGGCCAGCGGCGAGCTGACGGGCGCGTGCCGGGGGTTGTTGCTGCGGAAAAGCACCGAAGGCAAGGCGGAGTGGCGGAAGCTGGGCGAGTGGGCATCGGGCCATCGGCCGGAGACGTTGAGCGCGGTGTTTACGCAGGAGTGGCTGGAGCTGGCGGAGGAGTGCCAGGAGAAGGGCGGTTCAGTGCGGGCGATGGGGCGTGGGGGCAAAGGGGCCGCGGCGCCGCACGGGGTGGCGGTGCGATTGCAGTTGCCGGAGCCGGAGGCGCCGTGCATTGGGGCTTTTTTGCTGCCTGAGGCCACGCCGGCGCAGGCGGAGGAGGCGTTGCGGCGGCTGACGCTGGTGGCGGATGTGCCGATGAGTTACGCGGCCAACCGGGCGGGGGAGAAGGCGCGGGCGGATGTGGAGAAGTTTGCGACGGTGCTGGACATTTTGGCGGAGTTTAATGCGGAGAAACGCTTTTTGGCGGCGGCGCTGGCGTTGTGCAATGCGGTGGCCACGCGATTTCGATGCGACCGGGTGAGTTTGGGATGGGTGGAGGGGGGGTATGTGCGGTTGCAGGCGATGAGCCGGACGGAACGGTTTGACAAGAAGATGGCGGCGGTGAGCGCGCTGGAGGCGGTGATGGAGGAGGCGCTGGATCAGGACGAGGAGATTCTCTACCCGGCGCCGGAGGGGGCCACGTTTGTGTGGCGGGATCATGAGAAGTTTGCCCAGGAGCAGAAGGTGGGGCATCTGGCTTCGATTCCGGTGCGGGTGGAGGAGCGGGGGATAGCGGTGATGACGTGCGAGCGGCAGCAGGGGGCGTTTACCGCAGAGGAGCTGCAGCAGTTGCGGCTGATCGCCGATCAGGCGAGCCGGCGGCTGGAAGATTTGAAAAAGGCGGATCGCTGGTGGGGGGCGCGGCTGGCGGCGGCCACGCGGGAGAAGGCGGCGGAGCTGATCGGGCCGGAGCATACGTGGGCGAAGCTGCTGGGGCTGACGGTGGCGGTGTTGGTGCTGCTGTTGATTTTTCTGAAGGTGCCCTACCGGGTGGAGGCGAAGTTCATCTTGCGGGCCGAGGAAGTGGCCTATCTGGCGGCGCCGTTCAAGGGGTTTATCAAGGAGGCGCCGGTGCGGCCGGGGGATGCCGTGACCAACCGGCAGCCGGTGTTGCAGTTGAACACTGATGATTTGTTGTTGGAGCAGGCGGCGGCGGCGGCGGAGATGGTGCGTTACCAGCGGGAGGCCGAGCGGGCCCGGGCGGCCAAGGCGCTGGCGGAGATGCGGGTGGCGGAGGCGCAACTGGAGCAGGCGCGGGCGCGCCTGGAGCTGGTGCGGTACCGGCTGGAGCAGGCCACGCTGCGGGCGCCGTTTGCCGGGGTGGTGACGGAGGGAGATTTACGGGAGCGGATCGGGGCGCCGGTGGATCAGGGGGAGACGCTGATCAAGATTGCGGAGACCTCCAAGTTGTATGTGGAGGCCGAGATTCCGGAGCGGGACATCCATGAGGTACAGGCCCGGGCGACGGGCCAGATTGCGTTCATCAGCCAGCCCAAGTTGAAATATGCGGTGCGGCTGAACCGGCTGGAGCCGGCGGCGGTGCCCAAGGAGGGGGCCAATGTATTTCTGGCGCGCTGCGACATTGTGGAGGCGAACCGGCCGGACTGGTGGCGGCCGGGGATGAGCGGTGTATGCAAGCTCGACGCGGGGCGGCGGAGTTTGTTGTGGATCGCGACGCATCGCACGGTGGATTTTCTGCGGCTGTGGCTGTGGTGGTGAGCGCGCCCCCGGAGTGGTTATGAGCGAGGCCGGCAAAACCTTCAGCGAATCGTGGTACCGCGTGGCGAATCAGAAGATATGCCTGCGGCCCGGGGTGCGGGTGCGGCGGCAGGTGTACCGGGGCGAGCGGTGGATTGTACTGGAGAATCCGTTCAACAACCAATACTTCCGGCTGCGTCCGGAGGCGTATGAGTTGGTGGCGCGGCTGCGGCCGGATCGGACGGTGGAGGAGGCGTGGAAGGAGTGTCTGGAGAAGTTTCCCGAGACGGCGCCGGGGCAGGAGGCGGTGATCCGGCTGCTGTCGCAGTTGTATTATGCGAATCTGTTGCAGTACGACGTGGCGGCGGATGCGGCGCGGCTGTTTGAGCGGTACAAAAAGACACGGCAGCGGCAGACGCGCGCCACGCTGCTGCAGGTGATGTTCATGCGGATTCCGCTGTTGAATCCGGATCGTTTTTTGCGGTGGACGCTGCCGGTGGTGAGGCCGATGCTGAGCTGGTTTGGGGCGGTGGTGTGGCTGGTGGTGGTGGGGTACGGGCTGAAGCTGGCGGTGGAAAACTTTGCGGCGCTGCGGGAGCAGTCGCAGGGGATTTTGGAGCCGGCGAAGCTGCCGTTGCTGTATCTGGCGATGGTGATGGTCAAGACGTTGCACGAGTTTGGGCATGCCTATTTTTGCCGGCGGTTTGGGGGGGAGGTGCCGGTGATGGGGGTGCAACTGCTGGTGTTCACGCCGGTGCCTTACATGGATGCCACGTCGAGTTGGGGGTTTCGGAGCCGGTGGCAGCGGGCGCTGGTGGGGGCGGCGGGGATGATGGTGGAGCTGTTCGTGGCGGCGGTGGCGATGATGGTGTGGGCCAAGACGGGGGCGGGGTTGGTGCACAGCCTGTGTTACAATCTGGTGTTTATTGCGTCGGTTTCGACGCTGGTGTTCAACCTCAATCCGCTGCTGCGGTTTGATGGGTATTATATTTTGTCGGACTTGCTGGACATTCCGAACCTGTATCAGAAGTCGTTTCAACATTTGCGGCATTTGTTTGAGCATTATTTGCTGGGCGTGAAGCAATCGGAAAGTCCGAGCCAGTCGGCGCGGGAGAAATTCTGGCTCACGGTTTTTGGCATTGGCAGCGCGATTTACCGGGTGATTGTGTTTGGGGGCATCCTGTTGTTTGTGGCGGATCGTTTTTTGTTTTTGGGGATATTGATGGCGGTGGTGTGCTTCATTTCGTGGATCATCGTTCCCCTGGGCAAGTTCATCCATTATCTGGCCAGCAGCCCCAAGTTGGAAAGGTGCCGGCCGCGGGCGGTGATGGTGAGTGTGGGGGGGGTGGCGCTGCTGATTGCGTTTTTTCAGTTCATACCTTTTCCCAGTCATTTTCGGGCGCCGGGGGTGGTGCTGGCGCGGGAGTGGAACATGGTTTCGGCGTTGAGCGCGGGGCGGGTCAGGGCGTTGCTGGCGCAGCCGGGACAATGGGTGGAGGCGGGGCAGCCGCTGGTGGAGCTGGAGAATCCCGAGCTGGACATGGCGCTGGCGGCCGCGCGGGCGTCGCAGGCGGAGACCGAGGCGCGGTATCGGGCGGCGTTGTCGCTGGATGCCGCGAGTCTGGCGCCCCTGCAGGGGCGGCTGGATTCGGCGCGGCAGCTTTTGCAACGGTTGGAGGAGGATCGAAGCAATCTGGTGGTGCGGGCGCGGGTGTCGGGCTGGTGGACATTGCCGCGGGCCGAAGAGATGCCGGGGCGGTGGCTGCCGAAGGGGAGCGCGCTGGGACTGGTCATCAATACCAATGCGTTTGAGTTTTCGGCGACGGTGCGACAGGAGGAGGTGGATCGGCTGTTTGGGCGGCTGCATCAACGGGCGGAGGTGCGGTTGTTTGGGCAGGGGGGCTTGAATTTGCGGGTGCAGGAATTGCGGATTATTCCCGGGGCGCAGTATGTGCTGCCCACGGTGGCGTTGGGCTGGGCGGGCGGCGGGGAGATGCCGGTGTCCACGCAGGATCGTCAGGGGCGGCTGGCGGCCGAGCCGTTTTTCAATGTGATTGGGAGGGTGGAGGCGCCGTCGGAGGCGGTGTTGTATCACGGGCGGACCGGCAAGGCGCGATTTGAGGTTGGGCGGGAACCCTTGCTGCCGCGGGCGATGCGCGCGTTGTGGCAGCTTCTGCAAAAGCGATACCAGCTTTGAACCTGACCCCCACCCAGATTCAGCATCTGACCCGCTTCAAGCGGCCGGCCAAGTTGTTGACCGGGCTGGATGCGGTGGTGGATGCGTGGAGCGGGCGGATCCGGCGGATGCGGCAGGGGCTGACGGAGCTGCGGCAGGAGGCCGAGAAGATTGAGGCGATGGCGGGGACATGGCGGACGCTGCCGGAGGGGAGGTTGCGGGAGAGGTTGCAGGAGTTTCGGGAGCATTTCCGGCGGGAGCCCGAGCCGGCTGCGGAGGTGGTGCGGCAGGCGCTGGCGGCGGTGCGGGAGGCGGCCGATCGGCAGACGGGGATGCGGCCTTATCTGGTGCAGCTCATGGGCACGCTGGCGCTGTATCGGGGGTTTTTGACCGAGATGGCCACCGGCGAGGGCAAGACGCTGACGGCGGCCTGTGCGGCGGTGTTGGCGGGGTGGACACGGCGGCCCTGCCATATTGTCACGGTGAACGATTATCTGGTGGAGCGCGATGCCGAATGGCTGGGGCCGTTGTATCGTTTTGCGGGGGTGCGGGTGGGGTGTGTGACCGGGCCGATGGAGCCGGAGGCGCGGCGGCAGGGATACGCGGCGGATGTGACCTACACCACGAGCAAGGAGCTGCTGGCGGATTTCTTGCGGGACCGGCTGCGGCTGGGGGAATTGCAGAATGCGACGCGGCGGTTGTTGCGGCAGCTCATGCACAGCCGGGCGCAGCCGGCGCAGGGGCTGGTGTTGCGCGGATTGCACACGGCGATCATTGACGAGGCGGACAGTGTCCTGATTGATGAAGCGGTGACGCCGTTGATCATCTCCATACCGCGGGAAAATCCGATATTGCATGAGGCGGTGATGGTGGCGCATGAGATGGTGCAACACCTGCAGGCGGGGGAGGATTACACGGTGAACTGGCGCTATCGTGAAATTGAACTGACGGCTGCGGGGCGGGAGCGCATTGCCGCGGAGTGCCGGCGGTTGCCGGGTTTCTGGCGCAATCAGGAGCGGCGGGAGGAGTTGATCAAGCAGGCGTTGAGTGCGCGGGAGCTGTTTCGGCCGGGGAAGGAGTATTTGGTGGTGGACGGGAAGATCATGATTGTGGACGAGTTCACGGGCCGGGTGATGCCCAACCGCACGTGGCGCGAGGGGATGCACCAGGCGATTGAGGCCAAGGAGAAACTGGCGGTGTCCAGCCCGAGCGAGACGGCGGCGCGCATGAGTTTTCAGCGGTTTTTCCGGTGTTTTTACCGACTGTGCGGGATGACGGGGACGGCGCGGGAGGCGGCGGCGGAGTTTTGGCAGATCTACCGCCTGCCGCTGATCACGATACCCACCAACCGCCCGTGCATCCGGCAGCAGTTGCCGGATCGCATTTTTCGCACGGAAGAGGAGAAGTGGGAGGCGATTGCGGAGACGGTGGCGGCGATACATCAAACGGGGCGGCCGTTGCTGGTGGGGACGCGGAGTGTGACGGCAAGCGAGCATTTGTCGCAGTTGTTGCAGGCGCGCGGTTTGAATCATCGGGTGCTCAACGCGGCGCGGCATCAGGAGGAGGCGCAAATCATTGCGGAGGCGGGCGAGCGCGGCAAGATCACCATTGCCACCAACATGGCCGGCCGCGGCACGGATATCAAGCTGGCGGCGGGGGTGGCGGAGCTGGGGGGCTTGTTTGTGATTGCGACGGAGCGGCATGAATCGGGGCGGGTGGACCGGCAATTATTTGGGCGGGCGGGGCGGCAGGGGGATCCCGGCACGGCGCAGGCGTTTGTGAGTCTGGAGGATGAGCTGCTGCGGCGGTTTGTGCCGGCGCCATTGAAGCGCGCGGTGCAACGGATGGCGGCGGCCGGGACGCCGGGGTGGGAGAAGGCGGCCGCCGGGTTGATCAAACAGGCGCAGTATTCGGCGCAGCGCCTGGCGTTTCATCAGCGGCGGGGCGTGCTTAAAACGGACACGTGGCTGGAGGAGGCGCTTTCCTTCACGGGGCTGGATTGAGCGGCGGGGGTCAGGTCGCGGGGACAAAGCGCTGCAGCACGAGGGTGAGCAAAAAGAGGGCGGGGAAAAACAACACCATGTCGGGAAACACGGGCCCCACGGCGGCGAGGTCCACCAACACGATGCCGGCCAGCAATCTGGCCACGGCTTCTTTGCGGCGGGGAAGAGGGGCGCCGTAGGCGGTGATCAGGCAGCCCAGCAACCAGCCAAATAGCACGAAGGCCAGGAGCAATCCCTGCTTGCCGTAGGCTCCATCATTGACCAGCAGGCAGAGGGCGATGGGGGCAAAGAGCAGCACGCTGGGCCAGTAACCCGCGCCCTGGGGCTGGCTTTCGCCGCGGGCGATCCAGGAGAGACCGGCGACGTAAACCCCCAGGGCGATTGAGGCCCAGACGGTCAAACCGTCCGGCCCGAAATGGGCGGCGCTGGCGGCCATGAGCACCACGAGGGCGCGGCAAAGGCCGATGAGGAGGGGGGCCCAGCGGACGCGCTTGTGCCAGAGGTTGTAGGCCAGAATGGCCAGGACCAGGCCCCAGGCGAACTGGAAGAGGCGCCAATGGATGAGGGACAGGACGAGCAGGCCCGAGGCAAGGAGCGCAAAACTCAAGGCCCAGACGAGCCATTCGCTGATGTGGCCGCTGGGGATGGGACGCTCCGGGCGGAATTGGCGGTCCCAGGAGGTGTCCAAGGCATCGTTGAGGAAGACACCGCCCAAGTAGAGGCTGCTGGCGCCGGTGAGGACCACGGCGAAGAGGTGCCAGTCGCCGGCGCCGCCCAGGAGCCAGCCCGCCAGGCAGTTGGACCAGACGGTGGGGAGGTTGGAAACCCGCCCCAAAGTCAGCAAGGCGCGCAGCGTGCCCGGCAGGGACATCTGAACCATGGTCATGCGCCGCCATTACAAACAAGAGGTGGGGCGGGCAAAAGCAAAATCTTGGGGGGAGGAGCGGGGGTGCGCCAAAAAATAATGGCGGGAGCGGCGGGGCTCGAACCCGTAACCTCTGCCGTGACAGGGCAGCGCTCTAACCAATTGAGCTACGCCCCCGCATTGGGGACGAGAAAAGTATGCAAGGCCGGGAGAGGCGTCAACAGGAAAAAATGAAAATGGGAATAAAAAAAGTGATTCGGGCAACAGACGCCAAGGAGGTGGGGGTGGGGGACCCCGCTGAAGAAACGTACTGCCACCCGAATCGGATATAACCTTATGCTTAATGAGGAAAAAGTCAATGGGATATTCTAAATATCTTATTATAATACAACTGAGGCGGGAGGGCGGGGAGAGGCGGGTTGGTGGCGGGGGCCGTGGGGTTTTCTCATGGTAGTGGAATCAGGGTTGGAACAGGCGTTGCAGGACGGCGGGATGTTCCGGCAACGGGGGGTTGATAACGAGGACGGGGTCGGTGATGAGGGCATTGGCGAGGGAGTCGGCGGCGGCGTCGTTTTCGAGGCGGGGCCGCCAGACGAGATCAAATTGGAATTCCATGACGCCGGGGCTGTCGCCCTGGAAATTGGTGTACCAGAAGTTGTCATAGACGATGGCGAGGAGGCGGGCGGTGCGGGGAGGGGGCTCGGCGAGGCGGGCTTTGGGGTGGGGGCCGTCGAGGGTGATGAGCGGGGCATCGCGGGTGATCCAGAGCCAACTGCCCTCGGGGAGGGCGTAGTGCGCCCAGCCGTCTATGGCGAAATAGTCGCGGCAGGTGCCGGGCAGTTGGTCGGTGAATGGGGTAAAGGGCAGGCCGCCGCTGCTGAGGCGGGGAAGGGAGCCATCGCAGGGGAGGGGGGTGACGATGCAGAGCAGTTCCGGGTCGAAGGAGGAGAGGCGGTTGAAGCGCACGGTGAGGCGGGCGCGGGGTTCACGTTTCCAGAGTTCGAGTTTGCGGGTGCCCCATTGGAGGCGTGGGTGTTCGAAGCGTTGGGTGTCCCGGAGGGTGTGGGGGTTGTCCTCGACGGTGGTCGGGCTGAGG
>JAOAIT010000019.1 GCA_026414565.1 Verrucomicrobiia bacterium | reverse complement strand
GGGTGCAAATGGTGGGGAAAATCAAGCATGGCGGGGGGCCGTCTGTCAATCTTGGGGGGGGGGGGTAGATGGGGCGTGGGGCTGGGTGGCGCGCAAGTTGCTTGCTCAAGGATGGGAGAATTGTGTATATGAGGGGCAGCTCAGGATGTAACGCCGTGGAGACGGCTTGGGCGCCGCCGCGGGCGAGGGATATGGCCACCGATTTACAGATGCCGGTTGAGACGCCGTTGAAGTTGACGGAGGAAATCCGCCGGCTGGTGGAGCAACTGGCGGCGTTGAATCATGAGGCGTGGGTGAAGGAGCGGCTGGCGCAGGGGTGGAAGTGCGGGCCGCGTCGGGATGACGAGCAGAAGACCAATCCGTGTCTGGTGCCGTATGCGGAGCTGAGCGAGGAGGAGAAGCAGCTCAACCGGGCGACGGCGCTGGAGACGATCCGGGCGATTTTGGGGCTGGGGTATGCGGTGACGGGGCCGGCGGGGCAGCCGTTGGGGGCGGACAGTGATGCGCGGCAGGTGTTGCAGGAGACGTTGCAGCAGATACGGAAGAATCCGAAGCTGACGGTGGCGGATTTGCGGCGGATCTGGGAGCAACATGCGCCGGCGGTGTGGGGCCAGAGCGTGGAGATTTACCGGCGGGCGGTGGATGCGGCGTTGCGGCTGGGGGAGGCGTTTCTGGCGTTTGACATCTCGGCGGAGGGGCTGCAGGCGTTCAAGGATGATTTGCGGTTGACGCAGCTCCAGGCGCTGGCGCTGGCGCGGACGGGGGCGACGCGGCGGGCGAATGCGATGCTGGATCATTTGCGGCAGTCGGGGCATCAGGACGAGGAGACGCTGGGGATACTGGCGCGGACGCACAAGGATTTTTACACGATGGCGGGGGATCCGGCGGAGCGGCAGCAACACCTGCGGATCAGTTTTGATTTGTATTACAGTTCGTATCAGCGGAATCGGGGGTATTACTCGGGGATCAATGCGGCGACGACGGGTTACATGGCGGGGGAGAAGGCGATTGCGCGGCAGGTGGCGCAGGAGGTGTCGGATTTGTGCGAGCGGACGCTGGAGCATCTGCCGACGGATTCGGATGAGCGGTACTGGCTGGAGGCGACGCTGGCGGAGGCGGCGATCATTCTGGGGGATTTGAGCAAGGCGGAGCAGCATTACCGCAACGCGACGGCGATCGGGGGGGACAAGCTGGCGGTGCTGAGCCGGACGCGGGCGCAGGCGCGGTTGTTGCTGGAGCACATCACGGGGAATGCGAATCTGCTGGATCATTGTTTTCAGATGCCGCGGATGGTGGTGTTTTCGGGGCACATGTTTGACCGGCCGGACCGGCGGCAGGCGCGCTTTCCGTTGTGGCTGGAGGGGCCGGCCAAGGCGGCGATAGCGCGGCGGCTGGAGGCGATGCAGGCGCAGATAGGTTTTTGCTCGCTGGCGTGCGGCGGGGATTTGTTGTTTGCGGAGGCGCTGCTGGAGCGGGGCGGGGAGGTGAACATTGCGCTGCCGTTCAATCAGCGGGATTTTCGGAAGTGCAGTGTGGACATCATTCCCGGGCATGATTTTGGGGCGCGGTTTGAGCGGGTGCTGGCGGCGGCGGCGACGGTGACGGTGTTGAGCGAGTATGGGAATGGGAACGATGGGGCGGCGTTTGATTATTGCAACCGGGCGCTCAACGGCATGGCGTTGTTGAAGGGGCGTTTTTTTGGGCTGGATGTAGTGCCGCTGGCGCTGTGGAACGGGCAGGCGGGGGACGGGCTGGGGGGCACGCACAGTTTTGTGGAGTTCTGGCAGGGCCGGGGCGCGCCGGTGGAGATCATCCGGCTGGACGAGCTGCTGCGGGAGAACTCGCCGCCGCCGGACTGGGACGCGCCGGCGGGGGTGCCGGCGGAGGTGCCGGAGGTTGCGGGGCCGTTGATGCCGCAGGAGATCAAGGCGATGCTGTTTGCGGACATCGTGGGTTTCACGCGGCTGACGGAGGTCCAGGTGGTGCCGTTTGTGCAGCATTTTCTGGGGCAGGTGGCGGAGTTGATGCAGGCGATGCCGCATCCGCCGATCCACAAGAACACGTGGGGGGACGCGGTGTGCTGCGTGTTTGACTCGGTGCGGGATGCGGGGGTGTTTGCGCTGCGGCTGCGGGATTTGGTGCGGGGGACGGACTGGGGGCGGTATGAGCTGCCGCATGAGTTGAACATCCGGATTGCGTTGCACGCGGGGCCGGTGTTTGCGTGTTACGATCCGGTGCTGGGGAAGCTGACGTACAACGGGGCGCACGTGAACCGGACGGCGCGGATCGAGCCGGTGGCGGAGGAGGGGCAGATCTACGCGAGCCAGGCGTTTGCGGCGCTGGCCACGGCGGAGGGGGTGGCGGAGTTCACGTGCGATTACGTGGGCACCAAGCAACTGGCGAAGAAGTACGGGGCCATTCCGGTGTTCTTGGTGCGGGCGGCCTCGTGAGGTATATTGGCGGCATGCGGCAGTTATTGGATTATTGGCGGGGGCGGCTGCTCCAGGCGGGGTGGGTGGTGCTGGTGTTGGGGCTGGCGGGGTGCGCTTCCACGCAGCAGATTTGGAATGGGCGGGTGGGGCAGTACACGTATGATCAGGCGGTGCTGGAGCTGGGGCCGCCGGACAAGAGCGCGACGCTGGAGGATGGGACGCGGGTGGCGGAATGGCTGACGGTGCGCGGGCATGCGGGGCGCTCGATTGTGACGGGGTATGGGTATTACCCCACCACCGCCGTGTGGTATGAGCCGGGGGCGCCGGATATGTTTTTGCGGCTGACGTTTGGGCCGGATGGCAAGCTCAAGGAGTGGAAGCGGGTGTACAAGTGAGCGGGGGCGCGGCGGGGCGAGGGAGGGCTTATTCCAGGGTCAAGTGGCGGATTTCATTTTGTTGGAGGCGCCATTGCATGAGGGTGGGGTGGTCGCCGTGTTTGAGGCGGCGCCAGGTTTCGGGATGATCGCGGCGGGGGAGGCTGGCTTCGCGGACGCCGTCGGCATCGCAGCCGAGGAGGAGGGCGTGGGGTTTGTAGAGGCGGGGGCGGCCGATGAGGCGGAAGCTGTGC
>JAOAIT010000018.1:300000-386159 GCA_026414565.1 Verrucomicrobiia bacterium | reverse complement strand
TGAACAAGGTGGAGATGGCGTTTCGGGCGTATGATCCGTGCCTGGGATGCGCGACGCACAGCCTGCCCGGCCACCTGCCGCTGGAAGCCCGCGTCTATAACCACCGCCGCGAACTGGTGGACCTCATCCGCCGGGATTGAAGATTTGTTTGCTCCTCCGGTCCACCCGCGAATAGCTTTCCAAGCAAAGGACGTTGGACGTTCAACAAATGGCAAATATCGTTTGAACAAATCAACCCGAGAGGGTATCTATATGAGAGAAGAGTACATTGTATTCTAAATCGTTAACATAAGATTGTATGAAGAATGGATTCAATATGCTTAAAATAACCCTGCTGTTGGCCCTGGCTGTCATGGCGAGCGTCGCTGCCTTCGCCGCGGAGCCGACGGCACAGAAACCCAAGCCTTACCCCTTGGACACATGCCTGGTGAGCGATGAGAAACTGGGCAGCATGGGCAAGCCCTACGTGCTGGTTCACGAAGGTCAGGAGATCAAGCTCTGCTGTAAGGCCTGCGAAAAGGGTTTCAAAAAAGAACCGGCCAAATTCTTGAAAAAGCTCGAGGATGCACAAAAAAAGAAAAATAAATAGGAATGCGTTTTAACCGGGTCAAAATGCCTGCCCGTTTGGGCATGGTTCTGGTGTTGTGCCTGGCCTTATGGGCCGCCATGGCACCTACCCAACTGGCATTTTGTCCGCCTGCGGATTTATCAGACTGCGACAGTACTTGTAAATGCGGGGCAGGGTGTCAATGTTGCTTCAAGTCGGGGGCACCCCCAACGGCACAACCGCCCCTCACCAGCCTGCCTGCCAACTTTGCCCATCGTGACGTCCCCGCCCTGCTGGCCATCTTAGCCACCTTCGCGGCCATTGGCCTTTTTTCGCCGGTTCCAGTTGCTACGTCTCCGCGCCCGGCAACGCCGCGGCTGGAGTCCGTGGCGATTTTCACGCGAAACTGCTCATTCCTCATCTGAAATAACCTCTTTACGCATGAGGTGTGCCCGGAGGGCACGCTTTTTTATGCGTAATTACTAATAGGGAGTTCCCCTCAGGGCCGGCTTTTATTTTCCGGCATTTGATTTCGGGAGCAATACCCTCGTGAGTGGTTAATTTTTGGGAATGAGCAGCATGGAAAAGCTATTTAACTACATAAAAAAGGCGGCATTGACCAGGCGGCTTTCCGGCCGGTTCCATGCCTCCGGGCGTTTCCTCTGGGCAGTGCACGGAGGGGCGCTGTTGCTTGCCCTGTTCCTCACCGGCTGTTTGGGTCGCACCGTGCCTGCCGAGCGAACGGCTCGCGCCGCAGTGACTGCAGTGGCGCAACAGTACCGCCCCGGCGATGCCCGGCCGGCGCTGCCCCATCTAAGCACGAATTCCCCCTTGAGCGATTTTGTCCTTTATGGGGTGCTGAATCATCCCAGCGTCGCGGCTGCCTATTATGAGTGGAAAGCTTCCGTGGAAAAAATCACCACGGCCCGCTCGCTTCCGGATCCCCGGCTGACTTTTCAGAGTGATGTCGCCGACACGCTTATGGCGCTGATGCCGGGCTTGATGATGGACTTTCCCGGCCCGGGTAAATTGCGCGCAGCCACCGCCATGGCGGCCGCTGAGAGTGACGCCCGCTATTACGCCTTCGAGTCTGAGATGCTGATGGCCGCCTTTGCCGTGCACAAGGCATATTATCAGTTGTACTTTTTGCAGGCCCGCATCAGCGTCATGCGAGAAATGTTGCGGTGGGTGGGGGATGCGGAGACACTGGCCCAGGCCCAGCATCAGGTGGGCAAGGTCACTCTGCAGGACGTCCTGCGGGCCCAAATTGAGCGGCACCGCCTGGAGGCGGAAATCGCCAATCTGGAGGATGCCCAGCAGCCTCTGCTGGCTCAATTCAAGGCTGCATTGGGCTTGCGCGAGCAGGAAGCGGCACCGCCCATGCCCGCGCATTTTCAAACCACCCCGGTGGAATTATCCGTGGAGGCTCTGTTGCGTGAAGCTGAGCAACGGCACCCGCGGTTGCTGGCCCTGGCCGCGGAAATCCGCCAGGCAGAGGCTGCGCTTGCTCTCGCACGTAAAGGCCGCATCCCGGATTTTAATCTGGGTCTGGAGATCAATGCCTATGCCTCTCCTCTCGTGGCCTCCCCTCAGGCCGGCCTTACTCTGCCAATCTGGAAAGACAAGATTGCAGCCGAGCTGGCCGCTGCTCAGGCCTGGCGGCAGGCCGCCGGGGCCCGCCTGGCGCGGGAACAAATTCAACTGGCTGTGGAACTGGCGGACCGTCTCTTCACGGTGCGCGAGGCCACCCGCATGATGGAATTATTCCGCGGCCAACTGATTCCCAAGGCCCGTCTCTCTCTGGAAATTGGCCGGGAAAATTACCGGGCCGGCCTGGTTGATTACTTCAATCTGGCTGATGCCCAACGCACCTTGCTCGAATTTCACCTGGCGGAGGTCAATGCCCGGGTGGAGCGCGAGCTGGCACTGGCAGAACTTTCCTTGTTGCTGGCCGGTCGCCTGCCTGAAGGTATGCCCCAACGCCCGCCCGGCCGGCCCTCGGAGACCCAATCCCCAAAATCTCTTAACCCATGAAGACGATCATGCACTCGATCATTGCCGCAGCTTTGTTGCTGATGCTTATCACGGGATGCCAGCGCCATGGCCAGGGCAGTTCGGGAGAAAAATACCATTGCCCCATGCATCCCACCTACATCAGCGAACGCATGGGGGACTGCCCCATTTGCAACATGAAACTGGTGCCCATCAAAGAAGGCACGCCCACCGAAACCAGGGACTCCGCCAAGCCTTATCTGCCCAAAGCCGGACAGTATTACTGTCCCATGAAATGCGAAGGCTCCATCAGCGATCGGCCCGGCGATTGTCCTGAATGCGGCATGAAGTTGCTCCTGGCCGACGATAAAAAGGCGGCCGAGTTCGCCGCGGCCGCCACCATGCCCTCTCTGCCGGCGGGGCGGGTCGTGGTGCAGGTATCGCCGGAGCGCCGACAGACCATCGGCCTGCGTACCTCCGTGGTGGAAGAACGGGAGCTGGTTCGGGAAGTCTGGGCCACCGCTGTCGTGGAACACGATGAAACGCGCTACGCCCGCGTGGCGCCACGATTTGCAGGTTGGGTCAAGGAAATCTACGTAAACTTCACGGGACAGGAAGTCAGGGCGGGGCAGCCGTTATTCCGCGTTTTCAGCCCGGAACTCATGGCTGCAGAAAATGAGTATTTATTGGCGTTGCGAAACCTGCGCCAGACCGAGACCAATGCCACCGCCAGCGTGGCCCGCGAAACTGCCGCCCGTCTGGCTGCCTCCGCCCGCAAACGCCTGGAATTGTGGCAGATTGCGCCGGAAGAAATCGCCGCGATCGAGGAACGTGGCGCCATCGGGGATGAAACTTTGATTCGTGCTCCTTTCAGCGGCCACGTTCTCAGCAAGGCGGCGGTGGAAGGCAAGGCCTTCATGGCGGGGGAAACCTTGTACGAAATTGCCGACCTGCATCACGTCTGGCTCCGGTTGAGCCTCTGGGAAAAGGACTGGCCACTGTTGCAGACCGGATTGGTGGTACGGCTCAACTTTCCGGCTTTTCCCGGAAGGGTGTTCACCAACACCATCACTTTTCTTTACCCGCACATTGACCCCCAAACCCGTCGCGGTGAGGCGCGCCTTGAGATGGAGAATCCCCAGCACCGGCTGCGTCCCGGCATGTGGGCGCAGGCGCAGGTGGTGATCCCCTTGGGGCGACGCCTGACTGCTCCGGCGGGCGCCGTCCTGGACACCGGCCTGCGGCATGTCGTATTTGTGGATCAGGAGGACGGCCACCTCGAACCGCGCGAAGTCAAAGTGGGCCTGCGCACCGATGATTATTGGGAAATTCTTGAAGGCCTGCGTCCTGGTGAACGTGTGGTCACCCGCGCCCTCTTTCTGATTGACTCTGAAAGCCAGTTGAAGGCGGCAATAGCCGGCATGATGGCCGAGGCCGCCCCTGTTATGCCTGCCACCAACACCGCGAAAGGCCATGCACATTGAACCAGGAGCAACGGCTATGAACACCTCGGGATCCCCGCTGGCGCCCCCCAAGGACTCATTCATAGAGCGCATAATCGAATGGAGCGCGCGCAACAAATTCATGGTTTTTCTGCTGGTGGGCGCCTTGTTTGTCGGAGGCGTATATTGTGTCAAAAACACACCATTGGATGCCATCCCCGATCTATCCGACACGCAGGTGATTATTTACACCAGTTGGGAGGGGCGCAGCCCCAACTTGGTGGAAGACCAGATTACTTATCCCATCGTTACCCGCCTGATCAGCGCTCCGCGGGTCAAAGTGGTGCGCGGTTATTCCTTCTTTGGGTATTCCTTTGTTTATGTGGTGTTTGACGACGGAACCGATATCTACTGGGCGCGTTCCCGGGTCATCGAATACCTCCAGGGCCTGGCTGGAAATATGCCCCCCGGGGTAACCCCCACCCTTGGCCCTGATGCTTCAGGCGTGGGGTGGGGATTTCAATACGCCCTGGTTGATCGCCACGGCAAACACGATGCTGCCGAATTGCGCAGCTTCCAGGACTGGCATCTCCGCTACTGGCTGCAAAGCGTGGAAGGCGTGGCGGAGGTGGCCACTTTCGGCGGTTACGAGAAACAGTACCAGGTCGAGTTGGACCCCGCCCGGTTGCTCGCCTACAATCTCCCGCTGGACCGGATTGTCGCAGCCATTCGTGCCGCCAATAATGATGTCGGCGGCCGTGAATTGGAGCGCCACGGCACCACTTATCTCGTGCGGGGCAGGGGATACATCCAAAACCTTGAAGATTTGCGGCTGGTGGTGGTCGGCGTTGATGCCCGTGGCAATCCCATTCTGCTGCGTGACGTTGCGGCCAACATTTCCCTTGGTCCCGAGATGCGCCGCGGAGCCGGAGACCTCAACGGTGAAGGCGAGACCGTGGGTGGCATCGTTGTCGTGCGCCACGGTCAAAACGTGCTTCAGGTCATCGAGCGCGTCAAACAACGAATCGAGGAGATCAAGCCGTCTTTGCCTGAAGGTGCGGACATCGTCATCACCTATGATCGCTCCGACCTGATCCGTCGCGCCATTGCCACGCTACAGCGCACGCTCCTTGAGGAAAGTCTCATTGTTTCCCTCATCGTCATCGTATTCCTGCTGGATTTTGGCGGGGCCGCCCGTGCCATTGTGACCCTCCCGCTGGCCGTTGCTCTGGCCTTCATTCCCATGTATTTCATGGGGCTGACCGCCAACATCATGTCACTCGCCGGCATTGCCATTTCCATCGGAGCGATTTGTGATGAGGCGGTCGTCATGGTGGAAAACGTGCATAAGAAGCTTGAGCACGCACCCCCGGGGCTGACGCGCAGGCAAAAACAGGAAATCATCATCGGAGCCTGCAAACAACTGGGCAAACCCCTTTTCTTTGCCCTGCTCATTATCACTATCAGTTTTCTCCCCGTGTTCACCCTTGAAGGACAAGAGGGACGGTTGTTCAAGCCTTTGGCCTTCACGAAAACCTTCACGATGGCCTGGGCCGCTTTTCTTTCCCTCACCGTGGGACCCGCCTTGATCGTGTTAATGACCGGCGCCAAGGTGATTCCCGAATACCGGCACCCGGTCAGCCGGCTTTTGCACCGGCTTTACTATCCATGGGTCAGCGCTCTTATGCGGCGGCGCCTCCTCTCCATCACCATCGCGCTGGCGGCCGTGGCCTCCAGTATTCCCATTTTCAAACGGCTCGGCTCGGAATTCATGCCGCCCTTGAATGAAGGCACCATTCTTTACATGCCCACCACTCTCCCCACCATTTCCATGACTGAAGCCATCCGTCTCATGCAAATCCAGGACCGCATTCTCAAGCAATTCCCCGAAGTCCTCACTGTCCATGGCAAGGCGGGCAAGGCTGAAACGGCCACCGACCCCGCGCCGCTGGAAATGTTTGAAACAGTGGTGCAGTTAAAACCGCAAAGCGAATGGCGCAAAGTGCCGCAAACCAGATGGTATTCCAATTGGGCCCCGGAGAGCCTTAAACTGGCGCTCCGCAAGTTATGGCCCGAGGAGCGGCCGCTAAAGTGGGATGAATTGATCGCTGAAATGGACGAGGCCTTGTGTTTGCCGGGGCTTGTCAATGCTTGGACCATGCCCATCAAGGCCCGCATCGACATGCTTTCCACCGGCATTCGCACGCCGGTGGGCATTAAAATCTATGGCCCCGATTTGGAGGTGATCAGCCGCATCGGTGAGCGACTGGAAGCGGTGATCCGCGACGTTCCGGGCACCCGCAGCGCCTATGCTGAACGCACCGCCGGCGGTCTGTATTTGGATCTCATTCCCAACCGCATCGCCATGGCCCGCTACGGCCTCAACGTCGAGGACGTTTGGATGATCGTAGAAACCGCCATTGGCGGCATGGCCATTGACCGCACCATCGAAGGCCGGGAACGTTATTCCATCAACCTCCGCTACAGCCGCGAGCTGCGCGATGATCCCGAAAAACTCAAACAGGTCCTCGTCCCCGTGGCGCTGCCTGAGGCTGCCGCCCCGGGAGCGGGCATGGCCGGCCCCATGACTCCAGCCACGGCCAATGCCAGCCGGCCACTGGTCCAGGTCCCGCTGGGCGAGCTGGTGGATATCCAGACCACGATTGGACCGCCCTTGATCAAAAACGAAGACGGCGCGCTCACCGGCTGGGTGTATGTGGATATCACCGACCGGGATATTGGCGGTTACGTGGCTCGCGCCCGCCAGGCCGTCCGTGAGAAGATGGAGCGGGTCGGGCTGTTGCCTCCCGGGTATCGCCTCGAATGGACGGGCCAGTACGAGCACATGCTCCGGGTCAAGGAACGCCTGAAATTTGTGGTGCCCATCACCCTGATGCTCATTTTCATCCTCCTCTATTTGAATTTTAAAAGTGTGCCCCAGACTTTGATGATCATGCTTTCCATCCCCTTCGCCATGACGGGCAGCATCTGGATGCTTTACCTCATGGGATATCAACTGAGTATCGCCGTGTGGGTGGGCATCATTGCCCTAGCCGGTCTCGCGGCCCAAACCGGCACCGTGATGATTATCTACCTTGACGAAGCTTTCCACCTGTACCAACAGGCCGGGCGCATGCAAACCCAGCACGATCTGTTTGAGGCCATCACCTATGGGGCGGTGCAGCGTGTCCGTCCCAAGCTGATGACCGTGGCCATGATCACCCTTGGCCTGGTGCCGGCCTTGTGGGCCACCGGCGCCGGAGCCGAGGCCATCCAGCGCATCGCCGCGCCCATGGTGGGCGGTCTTATCACCTCCACCATCCTGACGCTCGAAATCGTGCCCGCGATCTATTCTCTGTGGCGCGTGCGCCAGGTCACCTGGGTCAAAGGCCCTCCGCCTCCGCGCAAATCCTGGCAGGAATTGAGCGCCCAATTCACCGAGCTGGAACGCAAGCTGCATGGTTCGGGGGCCTGACATGCTCGCTGCCAGGACGCATCCTTGGAATTGAGCCGCAGGCCGTGACCACCTGCCATTTAACGTTAGTCTTTGCTCTCCGTGCCCAAAGGGGGTGATCTCACGGCGGTGAGATGCTTTCCGCCCTGGGGATGCCGTACCGTTGCAAGATGCGCGTATTGGCGGCTTCCAACTGGCCGGCGTCCAGAACCAATCGGCGCACCGTATCGCTGCGCACGAACTCAATGATGTGGTAACCTTGTTGGGGTGTTTGGAGAGCCGCCTTGATTTCCCGCAGGTTACGCACGATCTGTCCGTTGACCTTCTCCACGGCCAGCGCGCGCAAATCCTGGTAACCCAGGTTGTAGGCGTCGGGCAGGACAAAGGACATCACCACCAGCGACGGACGCTCCGGGGTGGGAAATTCATTGTCGTAATACACCAGCCGAAAGGGTGCGCGCCGTTTCCAATCATCGCCCCACGAACGCAAAAAGGGCTTGTTGAGCGGCACCATAACCAGACCCCCGACAATCAGGTACTCAGGCTCCTTGTCGAATACGTGATCCGGCAGCATGCGCAGATGGTAATCGAACTTGGGCATACGGTAATTCACCATGCGTATCGCCCCCTCCCGCCAGACCGTGAAACGCACGATATCTCCGGCAAACTTGCCGCGGATGCTCAGATTCTCCAGAATTTGCTGCCCATAAAGGGGATCCTGATACCGCCCCTGAGGATCAATGTCGAAACCGTCCACCTGCAGAATAATATCCATGGGTTTGAGATTCTCCTCCACCGCCGGCAGCTCGGGCACAAAAATGACCGCCACCCCACGCGGCTCGCCTGGCAATTTCAAGTACCGGTGGGAGGCCGTGTTGGGCGTAGGCTGCCAGTAAAACGGAAAAAATCCCAAACCGCGATATTGGCCCTTCTTGCGCGCCTCCAGAACATCGCGAATGAAGGTGGCCGTCAAAGCCCGCACATGATTATCCACCTGTTGGCAGGTGATGCCCGCCAATTTGCCGCCGGAGATGACAGGGGCCGAGCCGCCGATGCTGGTCATTTCCGAGTCAAATTCCAGATACAACGCGGGGATGGGACTCAGCCGGGCATCGTCCACCGTAAACTGGCTGAATTCCACCCGCCGTATTTCGAGATTGGCATTCAACCAACGAGCCACCCGCAAATCATCTCGCGCCGGAGCGCCCTCCAGCAGGGGCACCGGGCGCAGCCCCTTCCAGAAAGCCTCTTCTTTGACGGTGAGGATGGCCAGGTTGGCATGGTAATCCAGCCAGGCCACCTCCGCATTGTAAAACGGGCCACGCCCTCCTTTTTGGACGCGCACCAGGGTGCGATCCTGCAAATCCTCGGCTGCGGTCAAAATTTCGCGGGGGGCAATGACCACTCCGGTTTTCAAAAAGGTCCGCGGGCGCTTGATCCACGGCTGCATGGAATCATATACCACCCGCGTGGACTCTATATTAATGATGGCCTGCTCCCATCGCGTTTGCGAGGCTGGAGCCGCGTTTATGGCTCCACCGCCTGTCCCTCCCAGCCACGCCAGCCACGCCAGCACGCCAATCAATCGCAATTGCCTCATAAACGACGATCCTCCGTTATGCCATAATTTTTCATTACCCTTGGCCCGGCTTCGGCTGCCGCTTGGGCGTCCAGGCATTCAAAGGTTCCTTTGGGCAGGAATTCAATCAGATGCTGCCCGGTTTTCACCTTGGCAAACGCCGTCATGACATCCTCCAGTTTTTCTATGCGCATGCCGTTGATGCGGTCCACCAGTACCCTTCCTTTCACATTAAAACTGGCGTTGGCCGGATCCGCGAGCACCACGGCCAGCACCACTGGCTCTTCGCGCACCGTTCCTGGCAGCTCATGGCGCCGGTAAAACAACTCGTAGGCCAGCTCGGCCCCCACCTCGTCCGACCAGTTACGCCCAAACGTCTTGAGATAGTCCAGACTCAGCGGCGTGAACACCAGTCCCCCGTGGATGTAGTACCGCGGCAGCACATCATATTGATTGCCGGCGGCGAGATCCCGCTTTTGCACTTTCAAGGTCAGATTGACCTCAACCTCGCTACCTTTGCGCCAGATTTTCAGCCGAATGCTCTCTCCGTGCTGGATTTCATGGAAAGCCGCCACGACGTGCACCCGGTTGCCTTCATAGAGTATGGTGCCATCACTGCCCACCATATAAGGCCCCGCCTGCAACAGCACATCATCCTCCATCAACAACCGCTCACTTTCATCCTGGGCCTGAATTCCATCAATCCGTGCGCCAAACTCATTCATGGGCAGCTTTAAGAAGCGGCGATAGGCGGCGTTGTGCAGCGGTGTAATCCGGACCCCGGGCGAGGGGAAACCATCGTAACGCCCATCCTCAATATCCTTCAAAAAATGGCGAATAATGTTCGGCGGGATGAAAAACCCGGTGTTTTCCAAACCCGGCGCGCCCATGAACGCCACCCCCACCACTTTGTCATCCTGAATCACCGGCCCGCCGCTGTTGCCGGGATTGATGGCCGCATCAGTCTGGACGGCCAGCAAGGACCGATTCGCAATGTGCACATAAGTCTGGATTTCAATGCGCGACACCACCCCGCGCGTGTAGGAAATCTGCTCGCCGCCTGCCGGATATCCATAAGTCACCACGGTGGAGCGGACCTTGGGCAAATCACCCAGTTCCAGCGGCTCCAGCCCTTCAAAAAAGCGTTCATCTTCCACCTCCAGCAAGGCCAGGTCGCAGTCATGCCCGATGAACGCCACCCTGGCCAGAAACGGCCGTGGATCCTGATAGCGCCGCACCAGAATCTGGCGCGCCCAGCTCACCACATGCGCGTTGGTCATGATGCGCTTGCCCTTCACCACAAAACCGGTGCCGGTGCCGCGCCGCAATCCCTCCATGCGCCAGGGCGCCCCCCAATCCGGTTGCTGGCTGAAGTTGAAGATTTGCACTACTGACTTCTCCGGATCCGCTGCTGAAAGCCCCAAAACGATCAGCATCCAGAGAGCCAGCCCCAAGGAAATCAATTTTGGACTGCGCACAACTGCATACTGCTTCCCCCCTCTGTGCCGGTCAAGCCTTACCCTCACCGTGGCCGTGGCAACATGGCCGGGAAAGAGTGCAAGCATCAGGATGATAAATTTCCGCGGGGGGTGTTTTTTAATCCCTGCCCCTGGTTCAGCCGCCCCGCGGCAATCAGCGATGCACCAGGGCTAACGCTGGTCTTTGCGGGGGAAAAGTGGCGAAGGCTCGCCCACTTTGTGGCCTTTCGGCAGCCTGCCCCATGCTGCTTCAGCCAGAAGCGGGGGGACTTTGCCCAGGTTGAGTTGCTCAAAGATGCGGGCGGCCGTGGTGGGCAGGTAGGGAGAAAGGAGAATCGCCAGCACGCGGCAACACTCCAGCAAGTTATAGAGCACCTGGTCCAGGCGCGCGGCCTGGGCCGGATCCTTGGCCAGCTTGAATGGCGCGGTCTGGTCAATGTATTGGTTGGCCCGGTTCACCAGGGACCAGATGGCGATCAAGCCCTCCTGTAATTCATTTTGCCGGAGCATGGTAATCACTTTTTCCACCACGGCCGTGGCTTCCGGCGCCAGCTCATGATGCGGCTGCGGCACTTCACCTTGGCGGTATCTTTTAACCATGTTCAAGGTGCGATTCAGCAGGTTGCCCAACCCATTGGCCAGCTCCGCATGGTAGCGGCTGCTGAAACCGGCATCTGTCCAGTTGCCATCCGGCCCGATGGCCAGCTCGCGTACCAGATAATAGCGGAAGGCATCCAGGCCCCATTCATCAATCACGGCGACGGGGTCCACAATGTTGCCGGTGGATTTGCTCAGCTTGGCGCCGTCCTTCTGCCACCAACCATGCACCAAAACCTGTTTGGGCAGCGGCAGTCCCATTGCTTTGAGCATGATCGGCCAATACACCGCGTGAAACTTGATGATGTCCTTGCCAATGACATGGATGTCGGCCGGCCACAACTCGGGGCCATGGGGCGGCTGAGGCAATCCCAGCGTTTTGACCACCAGAGGGTCCCCCAGCGCGCCTGGCAAACTTGCGTAATTGGAAAGGGCGTCAAACCACACGTAGGTCACATAGTTGGGATCAAAGGGCAGGGGAATGCCCCAGTTCAACCGCGATACCGGCCGCGTGATGCACAAATCCTCGAGCACGTTGTTTTTGAGAAATCCCAGCACTTCGTTGCGGCGATAGTCCGGCGCCACAAAGGCGGGATTGGCCTCGATGTGCTCAATCAACCACTGTTGATGTCGGCCCAGGCGGAAATAATAATTTTGCTCCGTCAACTCGATGACCTCCCCCCAGGCGGGATCGAAGGTCCCGTCCGGGCGGCGGTCTTTTTCGGTCAAAAAGGTTTCCTCTTTGACACTGTAGAAGCCGCGGTATTCCTTGAGGTAAAAATCGCCCTGCGCATGCAGGCGGTTGAGCACGGTCTGCACCCACTGTTTGTGGCGCGGTTGGGTGGTGCGGATAAACTCGTCATTGGACAATCCCAGCTTGTCCACAAACCGTTTCCAGTCTTCGGCCAGTTCGTCGCAATAGGCCTGGGGCTCCTTGCCCATGGCCGCCGCGGCCTGCTGCACTTTCTGCCCATGCTCGTCCAGCCCGGTCAGAAAGAACACTTCTTCTCCCAGCGCCCGGTGCGCGCGGGCAATGACGTCAGTGATGATTTTTTCATAGGCATGCCCCAGGTGAGGCTGCCCATTCACATAATCAATGGCCGTCGTAATGTAAAAACGCTTGCTCATGCGCCGGGCCGAGTTTGGCCCAAGGCGTCGCCGTTGGCAATGACCGAAAGCTTCAGCGCAGGTGCAGGGAGGCCCCCAAATGCGCGGGATGCAATTCGAGGGCCTTTTGTAGGGCGGCTTTTGCCGCGGCAGTTTGCCCCAACCCCAGGTAACCCAGGCCGGTGAGATAATGCGCATCAGCTAGACGCACGCGTTCCGGGCGGCGCTCACCAAATTTGGCGAAATAATCCGCCGGCTCGCGGGTCTGCAACTCCTGGCCGTGTTTCACGAGACTTTCCAATAACGGCCGGGCTTCAGTCTCACGCCCCAGCTCTTGCATGGCCATGGCGCGATAAAAGCGGCTGTCGGAGGCCTGGCCGCCATCATAGGCCCCGGCCGCCTTGCCGCGGGCATCACGGGCCGCCTCCACCCGGCCGGCCATTTGATGGGCCAGTGCCACGTGATAATAAATCGCGGCGGCTTTGGTGTCGCGTTTGGGCCGGCCGACTTCCAGGTTGGCTGGGAACTCCAGCGCGTTTGTGAAATCCTGCAGCGCTTCAGCGGCGCGTCCATCGCGCAGGTGTTGGCGTCCCCGCAACAAGCAGGCTTCCACATAAATATTGCGGATTTCGCTGCTCCCTTCCCAATTATGAAAGCGGTGAGTGGTTAGAATATGGAGCGCCCGGTCAAATTGGCCATCCGCCAGGTACAGGAGGATCAAGCGCGTGAGTGCATCATCCCTTTGCGCCGCCACCTCCGGCGTCTGTTCCAGCCATTGCAGCCGTTGTTTCACCGGCATTCCCGCGGCCTCATGGAGAACATCCAACTCAAACAGGAAGCGCGGTTCACGTGGATTTAGTTGCACGGCCTTTTCCATGCAGGCCACTGCTTTGGCCATGTCCTTGTCCTGTTGAGCGTAAGCCGTGCCCAAATTGCGCAAGACCAGCGCCTGCAGTTTCGCATTTGCCCCCTCGGCGGCCTGCAGCCGCTGCAAGGCATTTTCCCAGGCGGCCGCCGCGCGCGCGGGCTGGGCATCGTAAAGCAGGTTTCCCAGCGCGTACAGCGGCATGGGATCTTTAGGGGCCTGTTCGGTCCACTGGGCCAACACGGGAATCGCTTCGTGTTGATAAACAAAGGCGCCGGCGAGGCGATGGCTGGTGTTTGATGCAGAGCCATCCCCCTGCAAGGCCGGACTGGCTGGGGCCTGCATGGCGCTATAATTAAAGGTGACAGGCACAAAGGCATCTTCGCCCAACTGAGCGCCGAGAATTAAACACCGTGCCAGCGCACCGCCAGACAGGCCGTGGCGCTGATAAAAAGCCACCACTTCCGCCGCTTCCACTGCGGATTGCTGAAAGATGGCCCTCACCTTCGCCATCTCCTCGGACGAGACACACTCGCTGACGCTGCGCTTGCGATTTTGAGCCAGATAAGCCTCCAGTTCCGCATGTGAATTCAAAGGGTCCATTTCCCGTGCCATAGCGGCTGCCGTAGCAGCCTCCCGCCATCGGCCCAGCGAGTTGAACAGGCTTGCCTTGGCGGCCAGTGCCGCGGCATTCCGTGAATTCAGGGCCAGATGGGCGTTTAACCATTGCACTGCTTCTTCATGGAGGCCCCGAAGACTGGCTATTTCAGCAAGTTGCAGATAACTGGCCGCTTTCCATCCTTCACTCCAGGCTGCTTTTCTGAATGCCGATTCGGCCTCCGTGAGCAGCGCCGCCTTGGTGGTGGATAATTGAGGCAAAGCCGCCGCTGGCGTTTCCTCGGCCTGGTGGCGCAAGGCCACGCCGAGGTAATAGGCGGCCTCCCCATCTTTGGGCCGGATGTAATGCGCGGTGGCTCGGACCAGCGCTGTCCGCAGGTATTTCTCGGCGTCCGCCCAGCGCCACTGTTTGCACATCAGAATGCCCATGGCGGTGTTGGCCCGGTAATCGCCCGGGTCCCGGCGCAAGATTTCCTGATAATAAGGCTCCGGCTCAAAACTGGGGCTGTATAGTTGCTCGATACGCTGGCCGGTGTAGTAAAGTTCATCCACGCTGGCATAGTCACGGGGGTTTCGCGGCCGCTCCACCGGTTTGGGCATGGGCGAATTCCTGGGTGGCGTTTCCTGGTAGGCCACCAGCCGGCCCATGGGCTGTCCCAATTCGCTGAGTTCCACCACCTCCACCCCGAGGGAATGAGCTGGGGGTATTTGACGGTCCAGCGGCAGGCTCATGGTCCATGACTGGCCTGCTTTCAGAGTAATATTGGTGCGAAACAGGGGGGCGGCCTCCTTTTCCGCCGATGCCTGCCCCACCAGGCGAACTTGCGCCCGCAGAAAGTCCCGTGTGGTGTTGAGGGATACCCGTGCCCGGCCATCCTTGGCGTCCCAGTTGAGCGCCACATCGCGCGTCGCGGCTTTAACTCCGCCCATCTGCCGGATGGGATACCACCAATGTTGCCATTCACGCACCTCGCCGGGCTGCATCCAACTATAATCCGGCTGATTGTCTGACCACGCCCCCGCCATCAGCTCAAGGTAGGGGCCGTCTTCGTCCGTCAGCACCTGGCTCCACCGTTCACCCTCCGGGCCGTTGCCCCATTCAAAAAACTTCTTCCCGGGGGCAATATGGTGGTCTGCCACGTGCAGCACCCCCGCCTGAAGCCCGTGGTCGTAGCCGCCAAACCAGTCGTCTTCATAATTCCAGGCAAAAAAGGAGACCGGGGACGGGTGGTTTTTCCACCAACTAATGTCCACACCGGCGGTGTAATCCACGCCCCCATACCATTGCCGGGCGATGGGCCAGCTCGCAAACTCCGGCTTGCTGTGCTGGGTGACCCATTCGGTGGCGGGTGGAAAAATCACCTGATAATTGGTGTTGGCGTGCACGGCTGGATTGATCCAAAACAGCATGGAATGTGCAAAAGGCGTGATGTTGAACACTTTGCAATTCAATTCCAGATAGCCGCGGTCCGGATACAGCGTCATTCCCACCAGCCAGCGCAGCCGATGTCGCATCTCGGTTTCGCCCACCCACAGGGTGATGCTGCCGTCGGCGTTGCGGGTCGTCGTGTGTTCCACCGGCATGAAACTGGTGGCCCGATGATGATGGGGAATGTTCCACTCCACCCCGCCGGAGATCCACGCCCCCAACATCCCGATCAGGGCCGGTTTGATGACGTGTTGCCGATAAAAAAAGTTATACCCGTTGCTTTTATCCACCGCCGAAAAAATGCGACCGCCGAGTTCGGGTAGAACGCTGATCTGGAGGAAATCGTTTTCCAAATAGACCAGCCGGTAGTTTTGGTTGGTTTTGATGTCGGTGAGCTTGTCCTGAACGGGGTAGGGATAAAAGGTGGCCTTGGCCCCCTGGTAGGTACGTCCGTTGTAAAACCTGGGAATAACGCTGGGGGGAGCCGCCAAATAGGTGGGAATGACCTGGTTGGTTTCCCATACCCGCACGGGGCCGGTGGCGGCTTCGAGGCACGGCACAATCCCCCACACCATTCCCATCAGGAACGTGCAGATGGCAACAAACCGACGCGATGGAGGCTGCATAGGCTCAGAATATGCCGATTTCCCGCCCATACAAGCCTTCGCTTTTTTCGCATGGGTGCAGGGAAAAAAGACCTCTGAATTATTATGATTATGGTGATGGCAAAGGCTGGCGGGATGGTGATCTCCTTGTGGGACAGCCCGTGGTGATGAACTCCCGCCGCAAGGAGGAGGTGTTTAATTGTACTCTCTCGCATGAAGACTAACTGCGACTGGCTCTATCAAAAGCTCGTCACCACCGCCGACGAACCCGGCATCCAGGCCGACTGCTTGTTCGATTGTCCCCGCACCGCCTTCGGCAAGTTGTTACGCCGCGACATCCCTGGATCGCCTTGCAAACTGGCGCAACGTCCACCATTTACAACCTGATAATTGAGTTTGTATTCACCTGTTGACAGAATTACTTAATAAGATTAAGAAATGTTTACACGTTCCGTTTATCAGTTGCTTGATAACATAATTATGCGCGCAACCGGCCTTGTTTCCCCTGCTTCTCTGGCCATTCAACTGGCGGTATGCCTCGTTTGTGCCCTGGGCGATACCACCGTCCATGACCATCTTCAGCTCAAGGTGCGGCCGGCCCGCCCTCCGCAGGCGGCCCCTTTCAGCCTGCATGATGTGCGTTTGCTGGACGGACCTTTCAAAACCGGTCAGGATATTGCGGTCAACTATTTGCTCAGTTTGGAGCCTGACCTTTTTCTGGCCAGTTTTCGGAAAGAGGCCGGACTGGTTCCCAGGGGAGAGCCTTATCCTGGTTGGGAACGCATGGGGATTGCCGGTCATTCGTTGGGGCATTACCTGAGCGCCTGCGCCCTGGCCTACGCCGCCACGGGAGATCAGCGTTTTCTCCAGCGGGTAAATTACATCGTCGCCGACCTGGCAGAATGCCAGCGCGCTCATGGCGACGGCTACGTTGCCGCCATTCCCAACGGTCGGCGGGTATTTTCCGAGGTGGCCGCCGGCAACATACGATCCACCGGCTTTGACCTAAATGGCTGCTGGGTGCCCCTCTATACCCTGCATAAAGAACTGGCCGGGCTGCGCGATGCCTACCGGCTTTGCGGTAACACGCAGGCATTACAGGTGGCGCGCGGGCTGGCCGATTATGTGGAGCGAATTCATGGGAATCTGAACGACGAACAGATGCAACGCGTGCTCGCCACGGAGCACGGCGGCATTAATGAGACTTTTGCCGACCTCTACGCCGACACGGGCGAGCCTCGGTACCTGGCCCTTTCACGTAAATTCCATCATCGCGCCATTTTGGAACCGCTGGCACGGGGGGAAGACATTCTGCCCGGCAAACATGCCAACACGCAAATTCCTAAACTCATTGGACTGGCCACGCGTTACGAGCTGACGGGCGACTCTACGGACCGCGCGGCGGCCCAATTTTTCTGGGAACGCGTGGTTTACCATCATAGCTACGTCACGGGCGGCCACTGCGACCATGAATACTTTGGGCCGCCGGACAAGCTGAATGATCGTCTCAGCCCGGCCACCACGGAAACTTGCAATGTCTATAACATGCTCAAGCTTACCCGGCACGTTTTTGGGTGGCAGCCGGAGGCCAAAGTGGCCGATTATTACGAGCGCGCTCTGCTGAATCACATCCGGGCCACCCAGCATCCGGATGGACGGGTGATCTACAACCTTTCCCTCCTGCCCGGTCACCACAAGGAATACCAGCGCCTTTATGACTGGTTCACCTGCTGCATGGGCACCGGGATGGAGAACCACGTGAAATATGGGGAGGCCATCTATTTCCACGATGCGGAGGGGCTGTGGGTCAACCTTTACCTGGCCTCGGACCTGGTGTGGAAAAAGCGAGGGGTGGCCGTGCGGCAGGAAACCCGTTGGCCGGATGGTGACAACGCCACCTTTACTTTCACCTGTGTTCAACCGCAGGAATTTGCCCTTCGTCTCCGGCATCCTCATTGGGCGCGGCAGGGGATGCGGGTGGTGGTTAATGGTAAGGTTCATACGGAGAGCAAAACACCTTCCTCCTTTGTCGAAGTCCGCCGTCGCTGGCGCAGCGGGGATCGTGTGGAGGTCCGCTTTCCCATGGATTTATACCTGGAATCCATGCCGGACAATACCAATCGCATTGCCATTTTTTATGGGCCGGTGTTGCTGGCGGCTGATTTGGGTCCAGTTAACGATCCTGCGGCCTCACGGCCATTCTATGTGCCGGTGCTGGTCACGGGAGGGCGGTCAGTAAAAGACTGGGTCCAACCGCTTTCCCTGGCTAAGCAACGATTTCGCACAGTGCAGGTGGGGCGCCCCAAAGACATTGAATTGACGCCCTTTCACCGTTTGCATGACCGCCGCTATACAGTGTATTTGGACGTTTTTACAGCCGCCGATTGGGCCAAACGCGAAGCCGAAATCCGGGCCGAACAGGAACGTGAGCAAAAATTGGCTGCTCGCACCGTGGATGTTTTGCGCGTAGGCGAAATGCAACCCGAGCGGGATCACAACCTGCGCGGCGAACGCACCGCAGTGGGCGATTTTAATGGTCGCAAATGGCGTCACGCCACCGATGGAGGTTGGTTTGCCTTTGATATGAAAGTGGAGCCCCAGACAAAACATGAGCTCTTGTGTACCTACTGGGGCAGCGAAATGGGGCAGCGTAATTTTGACATTCTGGTGGATGATGTCAAAATTGCCACCCAGAAACTGCTCAACAATCAGCCGGGGAAGTTTTTTGATCAGATTTATCCCATCCCTGCCGAGTTGACCCGTGGCAAATCCAAAGTCACCATCAAGTTCCAGGCGCATCCGGGCAATTTCGCCGGCGGTCTGTTTGGCTGCCGTTTGCTCCGCAGCGAATAGACCACAGCCAACCAGCGAGCTTACGGAACCTGCGCGCGAGCGGTCGTCCAGCCTAAAAGGTGGAGAAAAATCTGTTCAGCCGCGGGATCATAAAATGGACTGCTCCGCTCGAGCCTTCGCTGCAAATCCAGTTGAATAAACAGGAGGCGGCCATTCCCCCTGGAGGTCGGCACTTCCGCCGCCAAGGTGGTATTAGGCTCGCGAGCCCATAAAAGCCTGATGGCATTCGTCAGGCCTGGCCCTGCCAGAGGGGTCAAGCCAACCGTGCCGGGATAGCCGTTCCAGCGAATCAGCCAGGCGGGATTGATCTGGGCAAAGGAATGCTCCTGCACGGCCGGGTGGACAAAAACCCGGGAAAACCGTTGCAACTTGCCCAACTGGACGTCACACAGCTCCCGCCAATTCCATGACGATGTGCCCAAAACCAGAACCTGGCCTCCGGCGGCGGCAAACTGCAACAACTCCGGAGCCTTGTTCTTTTCGACATCTGTCAGCCGGCTGGCATTCCAAATAATCACCGCGTCGCGGGCGGGGGCCAGGTTATCCCACGTTTCCATTACCCGCAGACCTTTTGCGTGCAAGTATTTGCGCCCGGTGCCATCATCCCCCAGCAGGAAGAAGGTTTTCCCGCGTGCCGCTTCAGGCACCAGCGGGGGACGCACCGCCCGCACCATTCGCTGGCTGAGCACTGGACGGCCGGGGACTCCCGTCAAGCGCACAGTCAGCCAGTAGCTGCCCTCCTCCTCGGGAAGCTGCCATGCAAACGGCACTTTTTCCAGGGTGTCTGCGGGCAGAAAATATTCCTTACGCCAAGTTCGGATGGGATGCTCAAGGCAGGAAGCTTCCGGGATATACTCTGGATTCTCCCTGGTCATAAGAAAATCCAACTGCAGGCGTGCGTCCTTCCAGGAATCATTGATCAAATACAAGTCATTGGTCACGACCTGGCTGGTGAAATGGTTGGGATTAAACAAATCCAGCGAAGCCAGCACTGGCGATAACGCACTGTGCCAGGCGGCTGATTCTGGAGCTGCAAAGCCTCCTTTCCAGACAGCGCTGCCTTTACCGGTTTCGCGTACGCGTGCGGCCAGGCGCGTGCGTGTCCAGCCGGCATACATATAAGGCCAGATGCCGTCCAAACGTGCGCGGCGCATGGCCTCGGTGTGCTCCGCCCCGATCTGGGCCACGGCCAGCGCATTGGCCACGGGGTCGTCCACACCCGTCCATTGAGTGCGCGGGTGGCCAAAATAATTCATGTATTCGGTGCAGGTCAGGGTGCGCTGGCTGGCCTGGCGAATCCAGCCGGGGATGGCCGGCGGCAGATTGCCTTCTTCGGTATCGGTGACATTGCCGCAGGCATGCACATCGAAATTATCATCAGTCCCGCTGGTGCCGGTGCGGATGGTCGGGCGGGTGGGGTCCAGAGTGCGCACAAACTTTTGAAAAGGGCCTTTCTCCCATTCTTCGTCCCCGCGTGATTCATTGGACAACACCCAGATGATAACCGAGGGATGATTCCAAAGCCGGGCCATCCAACCTGCGGCATCGAGCAAACAGTTGCGGTGCCAGATTTCCCATTCCTCAGGCGTGAACTTGAAATCCTGATAATTAAATAACACGGGGAATTCTGCGAGAAACAGCGTGCCGTATTCATCCCCTATATCACACCACCGCCGGGGTGGAGGACGGGTATGGGTGCGAAAGGAGTTCATGCTCATTTCGCGTGCTTCAGTCACGAGGTAATCATACGTGTGCCCGGTTATGGTGTCGCCCCAGTCCCACTCAAAAACCAGGTTGGAGCCACGCAGCCACAGGTTCCGCCCATTCAGGCGGAAGTTTCCATTCTCCACCCGGATTTCCCGCATACCGAAGCGAAAAGTAACCTCGTCTAACAACTCGCCGTGGCGGGTGAGGATGACACGGGCTTGATAAAGCTGTCTCTCTTCGGGTGTCCAAGGCCGGCAACCGGGCATCGGCACCTGAACGTAAGCATGTTCGCCACCCAGGGGATCGGTGGTGGGGATCAGGCGAGCTGGCCCCATCCCTTCGCCAATCCGCCCTCCATCCGGCCAGGAGGAAACCTGAACTTTGATTTGTAGCTCCTCCATGACCTCAAAACCTACAGGCGTTACTCGGAACGTTACCTTCTGTTGCTGTACCTCTGGCAGGGCCAGCACCCATTTCATATAAGCCCCGCGGGCAAAGTCCAGCCACACATCGTCAGTAACTTCCGGCAGGCCGGAACCAAATCCGGCCGGGATTAGTTCATAGCCGCTACGACTTTTTCGCACCGCGGCTTTACCGCGGATTTTAAGGACGATTTGGTTTTCTCCAGGAAGCAAGGTGGCAGGAGGCACTACGACTTGATAAGGGCCGGTGGGTTCATGTGCTCCCACCTTCTGGCCATTAATAAATGCCTCTGCTCCAGACGCTATGCGGTTCCAGCGCAGGATTGCCATCTGGGAGGCTTGCGCAGGGGAGAGTTGGAAAGTGCGTCTGGCCCATACGTAGCGGGTCTCATTGGCTGCCTGGGCGCTCCACTTCAGGAAGGGGCCAGGTAACACCACCGGTTGCCATTTGAATTTGCTTTGATTGCCTGGCTGTTCTGCGCCTTCGTGGCCTTGGCCAACGAAAAATTCCCAGGGGCCGTTTAATAGCAGAGAATTGGTGCGCATGCCTTCCGATTCTCGTGCAAGGCTCAAGCAGGGGAGGAGCAATCCCAAGATCAGTAACCACTGGCGGCGAAGGGTATCGAGGGATCGGCCTCGAAACCCCATGCCCGGGGGGCTGTTCAGGCGCGCGAGGAGGTGCTTCATGGAACCACCTCTACATCATTTGGCGGGGGCAGTCCATCCTTAGACAAGACCCGCTTGGAGCATGGCCTTGCCCAAAGGAAGGGAAGATTTGCGTTTTTTTTGAACTTGCGTTAAATTATGAGTGTCAAATCAGTGATGGCACGGATAGTCCAAAACCTGCCCGGAGTGAGAGACCCCATCCCAACCGTATTACTCCCACCCCTCAAGGCAGGACGTGTCATCGCCTCAAAGGAACCCCTAACTATGATGAAGACGCTCGATGCCATCAGCGACACCATCAGAAACCCCAAGCACCCCTTCCGTAAAACGGACTGCCGCCCGAAAAAGGCGCAGAAAAACCGTTACGAGCGCCGGAAGGTCAAAGAATACCTGCACTTGGGCGATTGGGAGGAGGAATTACAGTGACCTGAGAGAAAAACATTCACATTCTAAAAGCAGCCCCGCTTCGGCGGGGCTGTTCGTTTTATGGGGCATGTCTGGCTCAGAGTTCTGGTCCTTGCGGAGCCCCCGTTAGCGCCAGCGGGTCATGGATGACTCGTTCGCTTAAGCTGGCAAACTGGCCCTGCGCCTTCAACCACCTTTTGTTGCGCGTGATTTCCGCCATGCTCAGACGGGTGTTGCCAAACACCAGGTAGGTGTCCGGTCCCAATTTCAGGAAGGCATCTGCCTTGGAACCAACGCCGTCCGGCGTGAATTCAAAATCGCCCACCTCGTAGTGTCCTCGATTGTAGGCCATGCTGGCAGATTTTAAGTCGGCAGTTTCCGCGTGAAATTGTCGGATAAACTCCTCACGCCGCGGGCCTTCGTAATGTTCCAGGTATAATTTACCGCGCATCGCCCGCACCACCGCCCACTCATCAAACAACACCTCGCCAAATTCCTGGTTCATCCGCTGGCAGGCCGCTTTAATCAAAGGAATCGCTTGCTCAAGCGTCATGGTGCAACGTTAAGCTCTCTCTGCCGCCGGCACAAGTGGCAATCCCTTGGCCAATGTGCCGGCGGTGCCGCTTTTGGTCTCGTGCCTTACCCAAGATGTGCTAGAATCAGACCATGCAAGCACGTTTTATTTCTGGCCTTACAGCGCATTTGTTTTTCTGGGCTTGGCTGGGTGGCTGGTCCTTGCCGGCTGCTGCTCCTGATTTACAACCGCTGTTCAACGGCCGCGATTTTACGGGTTGGACCAATGTGAACGGGGCGCCGGAGACCTGGACAATGACCAACGGCGTAGTTTATTGCACCGGCAAACCCACGGGGGCGCTGCGCACCACCCGCCAATATGAAAATTTTGTTCTCGAACTGGAATGGCGGCATCTGACTTCCGGCGGCAATTCAGGGGTGTTCATCTGGGGCAGCCCCCTGCCTGCCGTGGGCGCTCCGTTCCTCAAGGGCATCGAGGTGCAGGTGTTGGATAATGGCTTCAATGTGGCTGGAAAAAATGAATGGTACACCACGCATGGCGACGTTTTCCCCATTTGGGGAGCCACCATGAAACCTTTCGGACGCCATCACGGCATGCGCAGTTTTCCCAGCGAGGAACGCAGTAAAAGTTCCCCGGAGTGGAATCATTACCGCATCACTTGCAGCAACGGTGTGATTCGTCTGGAGGTGAACGGCAAGGAAGTCTCCGGGGGAAGCGATTGCGTCTATCGCAAGGGGTATCTTGCCCTGGAGAGCGAGGGGGCGCCGGTGGAATTTCGCAACGTCCGTCTGCGGGAATTGCCCGGTGGCCAGGCCACCGCCGAGCAAACGGCTCCTCTGGATTTGGGGTGGATGTCGTTTTTCAACCATCTTGATTTTCGCGGCTGGCAGACGAATGACGCTGTTCTCCAGCAATGGTCTGTGCAAGGTGAACGGCTGCAAGCCGCACCTGCCGACAAGGCCCCGGCCATGCTTTGGTGCGCCATGCCATTTACGGCTGCTGAGATCATTTTCGACATCCAGCCCGCCAAAGGGGCTGAGAACCCGCCCGTCCCAACCCAGCTCGGGCTGCGCAGCAGGGCAGGGGAGATGGTGTCCCTGCCCCTGGTGGGGCTCAAGGCTGGCGCCTGGCAGCGCGTTTCTTTGCAAATCAAAGAAAAGGAGGCCACGCTGCGAGTGGGGGACCAAGAGCAACGTCAATCATTACCCTTTGCCGTTGCTGCAAGCAGTCCCTGTTATCTGGGGTTGAGTCAGGGAGGGGCACCAGCCCAGTTCATGAACTTCTTCTGTCGGCCTCTGCCTTGAAGGATAAAAAGGGCGGGGAGCCGTCGGTTTCATTTGCGTTTTAGCGCGCACATTTTAATTTAGCCGCATGAAGCAGCAAACAAACCAAACTCTCAATCGCAGGAATTTTCTTCACACCGCCTCGATCGCAGCTCTGGGGGCTGCTGCCGTGAGCGGATGTTCCCGTAAAATGTCCGCCGTGTCACCCCGGAAGCCGGCAGTGGTCAAAGGCCGCCTCAAGCAAAGCATCGTCCATTGGTGCTTTGAAATGTTTGGGGAGAAATGGAACATCGAAAAGACCTGCCAGGTGGCCAAACAATTGGGCTGTGTCTCGGTGGAACTGGTGGCTGCGGAGCATTATCCGGTGCTCGTGCGGCATGGTCTGACGTGTGCCATCTGCCAGATCAATATGAATCCGGATCCACCATTCCTGAAAGGGTTTAACAATCCGGATCACTGGCCCAAGCTTTTGCAGGTCACCCGCGACGCCATTGACGCCGCTGCCGCCTACAAGTTTCCCAACGTGATCTGTTTTACCGGCTATGCCGCCAAAAATCCGAATGACCCCAACAGTCCCAAGATCCCTGCGGACGAAGGCGCCCGGAATTGCGTGGAAGGACTGAAAAAAATTGTGGGATATGCTGAACAAAAAGGGGTCACCTTATGTCTGGAGATTCTGAACAGCCGCGACACCTCCGATCCCATGAAGGGGCATCCCGGCTATCAGGGGGACCACACTGACTACTGCATTGACATCATCAAACGGGTTGGGTCACCCCGGCTGAAGCTGCTGTTTGATGTGTACCATGTGCAAATCATGGATGGCGACATCATCCGGCGTCTGCGGGATTACCGTGAATACATCGGGCATGTCCACACCGCTGGCAACCCTGGCCGCTGCGAGCTGGATGCCCGGCAGGAAATCAATTACGCGGCGGTGATGAACACCTTAATTGAAATCGGCTATACCGGCTTTGTCGGCCAGGAATTCATCCCAACCCGTGATCCGTACCAGGGCCTTTGGGAGGCGGTGCGCCTGTGTGATGTGTAAAAAAAAACGGCCGATCCAGGGGGATCGGCCGGTTGCTCAAGCCCTGCAGGCGTTACTTTACGCTGAATTTGTACACGGTCGTCTGCCGGTAGGTCTGGCCCGGTTTCAGCACCACCGAGGGGAATTTGGGCTGATTCGGGGAATCCGGGAAATGATCGGCTTCCATGCAGAATCCGTAATGTTTGTGATAAACAATCCCGTATTTGCCCGTCAGCGTGCCATCCAGGAAATTGCCCGTGTAAAATTGCAGCCCCGGCTCGGTGGTATAAACCTCCATGAAACGGCCGGTCTTGGGTTCATGCACCGTGGCGGCCAGGGCCAGTTTCTTGCCGCCGCTGTTGAGGACGTAGTTATGGTCGTAACCGCGCGGATCATTGGTCAACAGATTGATGCGTGAACCGATGGGCATGGGTTTGGTGAAATCCATGGGCGTGTTTTTGACCGGCGCCAGCTTGCCGGTCGGAATGAGCGTGTCGTCCACCGGCGTGAAGCGATCCGCATTGATCATCACCACATGGCCCAGGATGTCGCCCCGTTCGGCAAGGTTGAAGTAACTGTGGTTGGTAAGGTTGACGATGGTGGTCTTGTCGGTTTTGGCCTCGTACTCGAAGCGTAACTCGTTCATATCGGTGAGCGTGTAAATCATCGTCACGTCCAGGTTGCCCGGATAGCCTTCCTCGCCATCCTTGCTTAAATAGGAGAATTTCACCGCCGCGCCGTCCAGACTCGGCACAATCTCCGCTTTCCAAACCACCTTGTCGAAGCCCTTGAGGCCGCCATGCAAATGATTGGGGCCGTTGTTGGTGGCCAACTGGTAGGTCTTGCCCTCCAGTTTGAATCGGCCTTTGGCGATGCGGTTGGCGTAGCGGCCGATGGCGGCGCCAAAGTAGGGATGGCCGTCCAGATATTGCTTCAAATTATCGAAACCGAGCACCACATCGCCAAGTTTTCCGTTGCGGTCCGGCACGTGCAATTCCGTGACAATGGCGCCGTACGTGATGACCTTGCACACGGCACCCTTGGTGTTGGTGAGGGTGTACTCCTCAATCACCGTGCCGTCCGGCAGGCGTCCATAGGTTGCTTTGGTGACTGTTGCTTTCATCAGGTTGGCTGCGCCAGCGTCAGCGGCCGTCAGGCCCAACGTCAGCGCCATTAGGGGAGCGAGGATTTTTTTCATAGGTTGGATTTCCGATGGGAGAGGTTGTTAAACATGATGTTATTTTTGGCCTTGGGGGTTTTGCCCGTTTTTCTGGGAACCGCGCCAGGCAAAAAAGGTCATCAAGCCACCGAAGACCAGCAGCCCCAGGCCCCACAACAAATTAATGTTGATGCCCAGCGAGCGCTGAAACTGCTCGGGCGGCACGGTGAAACCGGCCACCACCATGAGCAGGCCCACCACCAAAAACATCAGGCCAATTGGCCACCGAATGTCCAGACCCATAAATTATGCCTTGGTTTGGGGGTTAATACCATTACCAGAAAATGATGTTCAACACGACGCAGGCCGCCAGCAGCACCACCCCGATCACCGCCGGCCGGAGATAGAAGGGCTGGTCCTCATCCTTGATCTTCGGAGTCAGTGAATAGACCAATCCCTTCAATTCCTCATCTGTCTTGGTGCGCCGACTCAGCAGCGAAAAGACGAGCGTCAACAGGAAGCACGCCGTAAAGGCAAAGGCGGCGAGCCAGAAATTCTGCGCCATTTCGCTGGGGAAGACATGGACCACGTGCAAATAGCCACCCTTTAAGCCGGGGGTGTTGTCCTTGGCCAGGGTCAAAGCATGAAACAAGGCCGAAGTGGCGGTGCCGCCCAACAGCCCCCAAAACGCGCCAGTGCTGGTAGCCCTGGCCCAGAACATGCCATGCAGGAAGGTGGCGAACAACGGCGCATTGACAAAACCAAACACCAGTTGGATGACGTCCATGGCATTGTTGTACATCCGGGCAAAATAGGCCGTGCCTATGCTTAGCAACACACCTACTACCGTTACCGCGCGGCCCATCCAAAGATAATGATCGTCGCTTTTGTCCTTGGCGATATAGGCTTGGTACAAATCATACGTCCATACCGTGTTGAACGCCGTGACGTTGCCGGCCATGCCCGACATGAATGAAGCGAGCAGGGCCGTCAGCGCCAGCCCCAGCAAGCCGGTGGGGCAATATCGTTTTACGAGCGAAATGATCACGCCGTCGTAATCGTATTCCGTGATGGCCTCGTCCACGCGCTGTTTGAATGCCGGCAGGGCGAGTGGCTGGGCGGCATAATCCTTAACCAGGGCGGCCACCTTGGCTTGGTCCATTTTTTTGCCCACGGCCTTGGCCACCTGTTCAAAGGCGGCGGGCTCCGGCAGTGAGGCGGCGGCTTTTACCGCTGCTTCTGCTTTGACATAGACAGATTGATCCAACGGCGGCGGGGGGATGCGGTATCCTTTTTGTGGATTGGACATCAAGGCGACCGCAATCATGCCCGGCACAATCACCAGCGCCGGGAAGAGCATTTTGGGCACTGCGGCCACCAGCGGCGTGTTACGCGCTGCAGTCATGTTTTTTGCCGCCATGGCGCGTTGCACCACCAGGAAGTTGGTGCACCAATAGCCGAAGCTCAACACAAACCCCAGACCAAACACCATGGCAAACCAGTCCACGCCCATGGGGTTTTTCTCCGGCCCCGCCAGCAGCGGTTCCCAGGCGCTGGTCCAGGCGTTGGCGTTGTAATTCATGTTGGTGCCCAGATTCAGGGCGGCGGGATGGGTGGCCACCTGCTCCAGGGATTTGGTCATGCTGCCCCAGCCGCCAACGTCTTTTAGCCCCAGATACACCACGGGGGCGAATCCCAGCACAATCATGAAGAACTGCAGCACTTCGGTGTAGATGGCCGAGGTCAGCCCGCCTTTGAGCACGTACACCATGACCACTACCGAACAAATCCACAGGCTGACGTTGTAATTCCACCCCAGCAGTTGATTGAGCAGTTTGGCGAGCGCATTCATGCTGATGCCGGAGGCCAGCAACGTCATCACCGCAAAGGAGATCGAGTTCAAGGCGCGGACGCGTTCGTCAAACCGCATCTTAAGGTACTCCGGCACGGATCGCGCCTTGGAGCCATAATAAAACGGCATCATGAACACCGCCAAAAACACCATCGCGGGAATTGCGCCCACCCAGTAAAAGTGGCTTGTGGCAATGCCATACTTGGCGCCGCTGGCGGCCATGCCCACCAGTTCCAGCGCCCCCAGGTTGGCCGAGATGAAGGCCAGGCCGGTGACCCACGTGGGGATGGTGCGGCCGGTGATGAGGAAATCTCGCGAGCTTTTCATGTAGCGGCGGAGGGCGAAGCCAATGCCCAATACCGCCGCGACATAGACCAGAAGGATGGCGTAATCAATGATGCCGAGATTGATGTCGTGCATACAATCTGGGCATTGTTACTACGGGGCGTGGGATGTAAAGTCAAACATCATTATAATAATTTTTTCACCAAAATGCGCACCAACCTGCCAGAAATTATTGGCCGTCACCCCGCGGCCCGCGCTTTGCTTTTTGCACGGGCGCTTTACATTAGGAGCCATGCCGACGTTTAACAACTTCCTGCGTGGCGTGGGCGGTCCGTTTCTTGCCCTGGGGTTGAGCCTTGTTGGGGCAATGGGTCAGGATTCCGAAGCCACCAAGGCCATCCAAAATGTTACCGTCACGCTGTCTCCGCCGCAGAAGTCTTTTGCCTACCGCCAGCGGCTCCTGACAGGGCAGGTGGATGCTCAGTTGTATCGGCTGGAATTTCCTTCGCCGGTGGTGAGTGATTTGCCGCAGAACAACACCGTCCCCGCAGATTTGTACATTCCTGCCAACTGGCGGCCCGGCCAGCCGGGCCGGCCGGCGGTAATATGTTTGCCCATACTTAATGGCGATGAAGATTTGACGGCCATGATGTGCAACGTGCTCGCGGGGCGTGGCATGGTGGCCGTGACCTTCAAGCTGCCTTACTACGGGACACGCGGCCCCGCGGAGGGGCGTCGGGCTTTGGCTGCCAATCCGCATTTGTTCCTCGGCGCGCTGGAGCAGGCGGGACAGGAAATAGCCCGGCTGGTGGACCTCTTGCAGGCCCGTCCGGAGGTGGACCGCAACAAGATAGGCATTGCGGGCATCAGTCTGGGCGGCATCATGTCCGCCACAGCGGCGGGTATGGATCCGCGGTTACAGCGGGCTGTGTTGATTCTGGCGGGGGGAGATTTGCCGATGATGATTCATCATGCCCGCGAAACCCGGCAGCTCAGCCTGATGATTCAAAAATTGCCGGCGGAAGAACGGGCCGAAGTCGAAAAACGGCTGCGCACGTTTGATCCTTTGACTCACGCTCCGGCCTTGCGGCAACGTGCCCGTGAGGGACGGGTGCTGATGCTGAACGCCGGACAGGACGAAGTTATCCCTCGCGCCTGCACCGAGAAACTGGCCGACGCCTTGGGGATTTCAGACAAAGTCGTCTGGTTTGAGGGATTGGGACACTATACCGCCCTGGCCGAACTGCCCCGCGCTTTGCGGATGATGGCCGATTTCTTTGCGCAGGACCTTTCCGCGGAAGTTTTAAGCCAGATTAAAACTCCTTCCGCCCCCAGCACCAACGCCTATCACCGCCTGTTGGCCGTGCTCAATCAACTGGTCACCATGGCCACGGTGCCCCCTGCCACCGGGCGGTGTCACTTTGCCGAGGGCGAGCTGTCGGGGGTGGACGCTAATGGCCGCTCTTTGAGTGGCAGCGGGCGGGTGGTGATCGGGCATGGCGAACGGTTTGCGTTTCACATGGCAGCTCCGGGATTGGGGGAGTGGCAGGCGGGCCTGGGTGAATTTCCGTGGTTGCAGGTGCCTCGCGGGAACTCCGGCATCATCCTGGCAGGCACTGCTGGTGTGCCTGCTGCTTCCGCATGGAGTGCCTTGGTGGAGCCGCAACACCGCCTGAAACTGGCCTTGTTACAGGGGTTGGCGGCCAGCCTTGCGCTCGCGCCGGATATGGTTCAGCGCTGGGTCAATGCGGAGTGGGATAAAGAGGGTTGGTTGCTGATCTCGCCCAAAGAGCCACGTTATCGCGAGGCTCGTCTGCGCATCAAATTCCAGACCGATGGCGTGACCCCGAGCGAGATTAGCGCGGAAGCCATGGGTTTTGACGTTCACTTCACCGTCCGCGGCTGGCAGACTAATACACTTGCGCCGGACGCCTTGTTCCAACCTTCTGCCAACCTTTCGCGCAAGGAATTGGATCGCGCAGCCTTGTTACAGGACATGGCTGGAGTGCTGAACTTTGTGGGCGATCTTGTCAAGGTGGGAGCGGCATCTCCTGCCGCCACCAACACCCCGCCGCTGCCGCGTTTGCATCCCGCCGACTTCCTGCAACGGTATCGCCAGATGGAGTGATTGTGGGGGATTTTCCCTTGTGCCGTTCGCGGCTGGCGTCTAGTTTGAAACCATGCTAAAACTGGAACGCGTTTCCAAGGCATATCCAGGGCCGGAGGGCACCCCGGCAGTCATGGTGTTGCGGGAGGTGGACCTGGAATTGCCGGCCGGTGCCACCCTGGCCATTGTTGGTCCGAGCGGCTGCGGCAAAAGCACCCTTCTGAATTTGATGGGCACCCTCGATCAACCGGATTCCGGCAAAATATGGCTCGAGGGCCGCGATTTATCGCAAATTGACCCGCTTGCTCTGGCCGAAGTTCGTAACCGCCGCATTGGTTTTGTTTTTCAGGCCCATCATTTGCTACCGCATTGTACGGTGTGGGAAAATGTGTTGGTGCCCGTGCTGGCGCAGGGAAAAGTCACGGCGGCGGCCGAAGAGCGTGCCCGGCGTCTGCTGCAGCGGGTGGGGCTGGCGGGACGTTTATCGCACCTTCCCGGCCAGCTTAGCGGGGGCGAGCGTCAGCGTGTGGCGGTGGTGCGTGCCCTGATCAATCAGCCGGCCCTGCTGCTGGCTGATGAACCCACCGGCGCGCTGGATCGCCACAGTGCCGCCGAGCTGGGCCGATTGTTGGTGGAACTCAACCGGGAGGAACGGGTTACTCTGGTGGTGGTGACCCACGCGCTGGACCTGGCGCGCCAAATGGGATGGGTACTGGAATTGCGTGACGGTCAGTTGACGGAAATCAAGCCATGACGCTCTCTCGCCTCATCACGCGCAGCCTCATATTCCACTGGCGCAGCCACGTGGGCGTTGTCTTGGGCATCATGGTGGGTACGGCGGCTCTGACCGGGGCGCTTTTGGTGGGGGATTCCGTCCGCGCCAGCCTGCGCGAACTGGCCCTGGCCCGCCTGGGGCGCGTTGAGGTGGCCTTGGACGCCGGGGACCGTCTCATTCGCGCCGAGGCAGCCCGGGAACTGGCGGCAGTGCTCAAACAGCCCGTGGCGTCCGCCCTGTTGTTGCCCGGCATGGCTTCGGCTCAAGATCAGCGCGGGCGCGCCAACCGCATTCAGGTCATAGGTGCAGATGCCCCTTTTTGGGAGATGGCAAATCAACCGCCCCCCTGGCGTGAAATCCCGCGTGATGCTGTGTTGCTCAACCGCGCCCTGGCCTCCCAACTGCAAATTCGTCGCACGGGAGAAGTTGTTGTGCTGCGCTTCAAAAAACCTTCCGCCCTGGCGCGGGAAGCCACCGTGGCCACCAAAAGCGATGCCGAGGTGGCGTGGCGGGTCACGGTCGCGGGTTTTGTGGAGGATGCCCAACTGGGGCGGTTCAGCCTTCGGGCCAACCAGTCTGCGGTGTATAACGCCTGGGTTAATTTTCAACAATTGCAGGAGCTGGTGCAACAAACCAACCGCGCCAATCTTCTTCTGGTGGGAGGTGGAGCAGGGGAGTCCGCGCCGGCCTTGGATGCCCAGCTTGTCCAGTCACATTGGGAAAAACTTTGGACTTTGGCTGATGCGCAGTTGCGCGTGCGTTACTTGCTGGATGCCTCCGCCGTGGAATTGCTGACAGACCGCATCTTCATTGATCCGCCGGTGGCGCGGGCGTTGCTACAGCATTATCCCGGGGGTGAACCTGTCCTTACCTATGTAGCCAACTTATTGCGGGCGGGGGAAAAGGCCACCCCTTACAGCATGGTGGCGGCTTTGCCGGCCAGCCGCCTGCCTGTACCTCTGCAGTCCAATGAGATGATCATCAATGCCTGGCTGGCGGAGGACTTGGGCGTCGGCCCGGGAGACACCGTTGCCCTGAGCTATTACCAGGTGGATGCCGGCACCGTGCTGGTGGAGCGCACCAATGTCTTTACAGTGCGCGCCGTTGTGCCCATGGACTCCCCGCTTTGCGATCGCACGCTTATGCCGGAATTTCCCGGCATTGCCGAGGCGGAAAGCACCAGCGACTGGGATGCAGGCTTTCCCCTGGTTCATCGCATTCGTCCCAAGGATGATCAATACTGGCGTCAATATCGTGGTACCCCCAAGGCATTTATTAGATTGGAAGCGGGCCAAAAAATGTGGGGCAACCGCTACGGCGAAATGACCGCCATCCGCTGGCCTGTCACCCCTCCAACCTCCTCCGCCGCTCACTCATCTCGCATTGTGCAAACGTTCAAGGAGCGGGTTCAACCCGAGAATTTGGGATTGCGTTTCGAGCCGGTGCGCGCTCAGGCCCTGGCGGCGGCCGGGGGGGCACAGGATTTTGGCGGCCTGTTCATTGGCTTCAGCTTGTTTTTAATCACCGCCGCTTTGATATTAACAGCCCTGCTGTTTCGGTTTGGCATCGAGCAGCGAGCTGCCGAGGCCGGTGTGTTCCTGGCTGTGGGCTTTCCCCCAAGACGGATGCTGCGGGTTTTTCTGGGTGAAGCATTTGGGCTTTCCATGGTGGGGGCCGGGTTGGGATTGTTGGGGGGCGTGTTTTACGCCCGCGCCATGCTCACGGGGCTGACCACCTTGTGGCGGGATGCCACCGGCCTGAGTACCTTGGTTCTGGAGGTCACGCCGGCCAGCTTGGGCATCGGACTCGTGGCCAGCGTCCTTGCCGCGGTAGGTTCGTGTGCCCTGGTTCTGCGCCGCTTGGGCCGGCAACCGGCCACCGCCTTGCTGTCCGCTCAGTGGGGCACTGCATTGCCGGTATCGGGAAGCAAACCGTGGTTCTCCATAGCGATGATGATTCTGGCCGCGGGCCTGGCTGCATGGGCCTTCCTCACCGGCCGCACCACCAACCCCGCTTTGTTCTTCCTTGGTGGCACCTTGTTGCTGGCCGGTTTGGTGGGGCTGCTCCGTTGGGCTTTGCTATGGTGGCTTCGGCGGCCCGCAGCCGGCAAGCCGGTGCAGGTTTCCCAGCTCCTGATTCGCGGCTGCGCCCGCCGGCGCAATCGCAGCGTGGCCACCATCAGCCTGCTCGCCTGCGGCAGTTTTGTGGTGGCCGCCATTGGTGTTTTTCGCCTGGATGCCTTGCGCGAGGCCGAGAATCCACGCTCCGGCACGGGCGGTTTTGCGCTTGTGGCTGAGGCCACGCTGCCGGTGTTGCGTGATCTCAATCTGCCCGAAGGACGTGATTTCTACGGCCTGCAGGCCGAAGATTTGCGCGGGGTCCAGCTCGTCCCCTTTCGCCTGCGTGAGGGCGATGACGCCAGTTGTCTGAACCTGAACCGTGCTCAACGGCCGCGGTTGTTGGGCGTTAACCCCGAGGCACTGGGCGGACGGTTCACTTTTTCCCAGGTGGCCGCAAAATCCCAGCCTCCTGAACCCTGGCTGCTTCTGCGCCGCGCTGTGGCCCGGCAATACCTGCCCGATTTGCAACCCGATGAAGTTCCTGCCATTGGCGATGCCGCTTCCATCCAATGGGCCATGAAATCCCGGGTGGGCGGGGTTCTGGAATACACGGATGAGCACGGCAAGGTTTTCAAATTGCGGCTGGTGGGAGGCTTGGCCGGATCTATCCTGCAAGGGCTTTTGATTATTGACGAGACCGAGTTTCGCGAGCGCTTTCCCGGCGAAAGCGGCCATCGCTTTTTCCTGGTGGACGTAAAAACTCCGGGGGCTGAGCGTGCTCAACGCATCCAGGAGGTTGCCGCCACGCTGACACGCGCCCTGCAAAACACCGGTTTTGAGGCCGCCTCCGCCGTGGAGCGGCTGGCCCAATTTAACGCCGTGCAAAATACTTATCTGAACACCTTTCAGGCCTTGGGCGGCCTCGGACTGCTGCTCGGCACGGCGGGACTGGCCGTGGTGGTGTTGCGCAATGTGCTTGAACGCCGCGCCGAGCTGGCTCTGCTGCTGGCTGTGGGCTTCCCGCCCGCGCGCCTGCCGCGCTGGGTTTTGGGCGAACATCTCTTCCTGTTGTTGTCCGGTCTTGGCCTTGGGGTGGTATCCGCTCTGGTGGCGGTTGCACCGGCGTTGTTCTCCGCCGGGGCCAATTTGCCCTATCGCACTTTGGGTGGAACATTGTTGGCGATAGGTTTGAGCGGCTTGTTTTGGACGTGGCTTGCCGCGCGCTGGGCGGTGCGTGGGCCATTGCTGGCGGCATTGCGAAATGAGTAAGCTGTACTTCAGACCGGTGATAAGTTTAGATGATAATGTTTCCAGGTTAAGGTTTCCTTTTTTTCGCCGTTGACGTGGCGTGACGTTAAGGCAAATTTAATCACCGGTGTGCGGTGTTTCTGGGGAGACTTGCCGCAAAGGCAGGGCTGCCGGTGATACTGCCGCCCTCAGGTGGACGCGGAGGCCTGCTTCACCCCACAGGCGGCGTACTTGGGACAGGCAATAGCTGGTCCGGCAAACTTGGTTTGCCGGGAAATGACCTTGCGCCGATGGCCCGCTGGGATTACATCGGCATGAGCATCGAAGAGAATGAACATTCAATCTGCAACGGAAATGACCGGGCAGCAGCAACAGCGGCCACCGGGGCCGCAAGGGCTGTATGATCCACAGTACGAGCACGACGCCTGCGGGGTGGGGTTTGTGGTGCATGTGAAAGGCCGTCGCTCCCATGAGATTATTGAGCAGGCCCTGCAAATTTTGATCAATCTGCGCCACCGTGGCGCCTGTGGCTGCGAGGACAACACCGGGGATGGCGCCGGCATTCTCATGCAAATGCCCCATGAATTTCTGGCGGAGGCCTGTGCCGAAGCCGGCATCAGTCTGCCGGCACCGGGGCACTACGCGGCGGGCAATGTTTTTCTGCCTGTGGACCCGGCCGAGCGCCGGCGGGCCAAGGAGCGTTGCGAGCTGATCATACGCGAGGAAGGACAGGAATTCCTGGGCTGGCGGCGGGTGCCTGTGAACAACGGCAACCTGGGAGCCACGGCCAAGGCGGGCGAGCCAGTTATTGAGCAGCTTTACATTGGCCGCTCGCGCAAGTTGCAAGACCCCATGGCCTTCGAGCGCAAGCTGTATGTCATCCGCCGCCGCATGGAAAACGCCATTCGTTACGGCACGCCGGGGGGCAGCTCGTTTTACGTGTGCAGTCTCTCTTACAAGACCCTTGTTTACAAGGGCATGCTCATGTCCGAGCAACTGGGCGAGTATTATCCCGAGCTGGCCGATCCTTCGATGCGCTCGGCCTTGGCGCTGGTGCACTCCCGCTTCAGTACCAACACCTTTCCGAGCTGGGATCGCGCGCATCCGTATCGGTACATCAGCCACAACGGCGAAATCAACACCCTGCGCGGCAACATCAACTGGATGCACGCCCGCCAGTCCATGATGGAATCGGAGGTGTTTGGGGAGGACTTGAAGAAATTGTTGCCCATCATTTGTCAGGATGGCAGCGACTCGGCCATGTTTGACAACTGCCTGGAACTGCTCGTGCTTGCCGGCCGGCCACTGCCCCATGCAGTAATGATGATGATCCCGGAACCGTGGCAGAACCACGAAACCATGGATCCGGAGAAGCGGGCATTCTATGAATATCACCGCTGCCTGATGGAACCGTGGGACGGTCCTGCGTCCATTTCCTTCACTGATGGGATCCGGATTGGGGCCGTTCTGGATCGCAATGGTTTGCGGCCTTCGCGCTATTACGTCACCACCGATGACCTGGTCATCATGGCTTCGGAAGTGGGAGTGCTGAACATTCCCCCGGAAAAGGTCGTGCACAAGGGCCGTCTGCAGCCGGGCCGCATGTTGCTGGTGGACACGGAACTGGGCCGGCTGGTGGCGGATGAAGAGATCAAACGGCAGATTGCCACGGCCTATCCTTACCGCCAGTGGCTCGACAAGCATCTGGTTAAATTGGATGACCTGCCGGCAGCGCCACCGCCGCCGGAGCCGGATCACAAGACGATTTTGCAACGGCAGGTGGCTTTCGGGTACACCTTTGAGGATGAGCGCTTCATCCTGGCCCCCATGGCCAAGGATGGGGTGGAGCCTTTGGGCTCCATGGGCACGGATACGCCCTTGGCCGTGTTGAGCAACAAACCACAGCTCCTTTACAACTATTTCAAACAATTGTTTGCCCAGGTGACCACCCCGCCCATTGATTATTTGCGCGAGGCCATTGTCACCGCCACGGACACCACCCTGGGCTCCGAACGCAATCTTTTGCGCGCCGAGCCGGGCAGTTGTCACTTCATTTGGCTGCCCACACCCATCATTGACAACGATGAGCTGGCCCAAATTAAGAATCTGAACAGTCACGGATTCAAATCCGCCGTGCTGCCCATTCTGTATCCTGTGGCCGAAGGCGGTCCCGGACTGGCCCGTGCGGTGGACCAGCTCTGCCGGCAGGCGGAGCAGGCCATCCGGGAGGGTATCAACGTGATCATCCTTTCAGACCGTGGCATTGATCGTGACCACGCCGCCATCCCGGCCCTGCTGGCTGTTTCCGGTCTGCACCATTACCTCATCCGTGAGGGACTGCGTACCCGGGCCAGTCTGGTGCTCGAATCGGGCGAGCCGCGGGAGGTGCATCATTTTGCACTGCTGATCGGTTATGGCGTCAGCGCCATCAATCCTTACCTGGCGTTTGAGACGCTGGACGACATGATCCGCGATGGCCTGCTCGAAGGGGTGGACCACGAAAAGGCCGTCAAGAATTACATCAAGGCAATCGTCAAGGGGGTGCTCAAGGTCATCTCCAAGATGGGCATTTCCACCATCCAAAGTTACCGTGGCGCGCAGATCTTCGAAGCCATTGGTCTGAGCCAGGCCTTTGTGGACAAGTATTTTACCTGGACCGCTTCCCGCATCGAAGGCATCGGTCTGGACGAGGTAGCCGAAGAGGTGCGTTTGCGGCACGAACGCGCCTTCCCGCCCATACCTCTGAACGACTACACGCTGGACCCCGGCGGCCAGTACCAGTGGCGCAGCGACGGCGAATTTCACCTGTTCAATCCGGTCACCGTCCACAAGCTGCAGCAGGCCGTTCGCAACAACAGTTTCGAGCAGTTCAAGGAATATTCCGCGGCCGTCAATCAACAGGCCAAGAACCTGTGCACGCTGCGCGGGTTGTTCAGCTTCAAGTTTGCGCCGCAAATTGTGCCCCTGGAAGAGGTGGAATCCATCGAATCCATCATGCGGCGTTTCAAGAGCGGCGCCATGTCCTACGGCTCCATCAGTCAGGAGGCGCATGAAACGCTCGCCATCGCCATGAATCGCATCGGCGGCAAGAGCAACACCGGCGAGGGCGGCGAGGACCCGGCCCGCTATGTGCCGCTGCCCAACGGTGACTCGAAAAACAGCGCCATCAAACAGGTGGCCTCCGGCCGGTTTGGGGTGACCAGCCTTTACCTGGTTAATGCCAAAGAATTGCAGATCAAGATGGCGCAGGGGGCCAAGCCCGGCGAGGGCGGCCAGTTGCCCGGCCACAAGGTTTATCCCTGGATTGCCAAAACCCGCCACGCCACCCCCGGGGTGGGATTGATCTCGCCGCCGCCGCACCACGACATTTACTCCATCGAGGATCTGGCGCAGCTCATTTATGACCTTAAAAATGCCAACCACCAGGCCCGCATCAGTGTCAAGCTGGTGGCCGAGGTGGGTGTGGGCACGGTGGCGGCCGGTGTGGCCAAGGCGCACGCCGATGTGGTGCTGATCAGCGGCCACGATGGCGGCACCGGCGCTTCACCACTGACCTCGATTAAACACGCCGGCGGCCCGTGGGAATTGGGCCTGGCCGAGACCCATCAAACGCTCGTGCTGAACGGCCTGCGCAGCCGCATCGCCGTGGAGGTGGACGGCCAGCTCAAGACCGGCCGTGATGTCGTCATTGGTGCGCTGCTGGGGGCCGAGGAGTTTGGCTTTGCTACCGCCCCGTTGGTCAGCATGGGCTGCATTATGATGCGGGTTTGCCATAAAAACACCTGCCCCGTGGGCGTGGCCACCCAGGACCCGCGCCTGCGCAAGAACTTCACCGGCAAGCCGGAGTACGTCGTCAATTTCATGCGCTTTGTGGCCATGGAGGTGCGCGAGCTAATGGCCCAGTTGGGCTTCCGCACCTTTGACGAAATGGTGGGCCGGGTGGACCGCCTGGAAGTCAAACGCGCCGTGGACCACTGGAAAGCCAGGGGCCTGGACTTCTCCAAGCTCTTTCACCAGTCCAAAGTGGCTGCCGATCACGAGCGCTACTGCCAGATCTCTCAAAACCATGGGCTGGAGCAGAGCATGGATTATCAAATGCTGCTGCGCCTCTGTGAGCCGGCCCTGGCCCGCGCGGAAAACGTGCGGGCTGTGCTGCCCATTCGCAACAGCAATCGCGCGGTGGGCACCATGTTGGGCAGCGAAGTGACCCGTCGTTACGGGGCCGACGGCCTCCCGGACGACACGATTCACCTGCATTTCAAAGGCTCCGCCGGCCAGAGTTTCGGCGCGTTCATGCCCAGGGGGATTACCTTTGAACTGGAGGGCGATGCCAACGATTATGTGGGCAAGGGCCTGTCCGGCGCCCGCCTGGTGGTTTATCCGCCCAAAGGCTCCGCCTTCCGCCCCGAGGAGAACATCATCATTGGCAACGTCGCCCTGTATGGCGCCACCAGCGGGGAGTTGTTCGTTTGTGGGGTGGCCGGTGAGCGTTTTGCCGTGCGCAACAGCGGCGCGGTGGCGGTGGTGGAGGGCATAGGTGATCACGGTTGCGAATACATGACCGGCGGATTGGTGGTGGTCCTTGGTCAGACCGGCCGTAATTTCGCTGCCGGCATGTCGGGCGGCGTCGCTTACGTGCTCGACGAAGGCGGCCCTTTCCAGCGCACCTGCAACCGTGAGATGGTCTCACTGGTCACTCCGGAAGCGGAAGATCTCGAGACCGTCCGCAGCCTCATTCAGCGGCATGTCCAGCTTACCCGCAGCTCGCGCGGCCAGGAGGTTCTCGAACGATGGGATCAGTTTGCGCCCAAGTTTGTGAAGGTGCTGCCCAATGACTATGCCCGGGTGCTCAAAGCCATGCGCAAAGTTAAGGAAGCGGGGCTTACCGGCGAGGAGGCCGTCATGGCCGCCTTCGAGGAGAACATCCGCGACGTGGCCCGTGTGGGCGGCGGTTAACCCTGATCATCGGCCAACGTTGACAGCCATACTTCACGCCAACGCATAGGATCAAGTTATGGGCAAGCCCACTGGATTTCTCGAATTCGCACGCGAGCTTCCTCCAGAAGTTGCGCCGCTGGAGCGCATCCGCAACTGGGACGAATTTCACCTGCCTTTCCCGGAGGAGAAACTGCGCCGGCAGGGCGCGCGTTGCATGGACTGCGGTACGCCGTTCTGTCATACCGGCATGATGCTGGCCGGCATGGCGTCCGGTTGCCCCATCAACAACCTCATTCCGGAATGGAATGATTTGGTATATCGCGGCCTTTGGAAGGAAGCCCTCCTGCGTTTGCACAAGACCAACAACTTCCCCGAGTTCACCGGCCGCGTCTGTCCCGCTCCCTGCGAGGGGGCATGTGTGTTGGGCATCATTGAGCCGCCGGTCACCATTAAAAGCATTGAATGTGCCATTGCCGACAAAGGCTTCGACATGGGGTGGATCACCCCCGAACCGCCGCCTCAGCGCACCGGTAAGAAAGTGGCTGTGGTTGGCTCCGGCCCGGCCGGTCTTGCGGCTGCGGCCCAGTTGAACAAGGCGGGTCACACCGTCACCGTTTTTGAGCGCGCGGATCGCATTGGCGGCCTGCTTATGTATGGCATCCCCAACATGAAGCTCGACAAGCGCGTTGTCCAACGGCGCGTGGATCTGATGGCGCGCGAGGGCATTAGTTTCGTTACCAATACGGAGGTGGGGCGTAATTACCCGGCCGAGAAACTCTTGCGCGAGTTTGATGCCGTCATCCTTTGCTGTGGCGCCACCAAACCCCGGGATTTGCCCATCGAAGGCCGGCAGCTCAAAGGGGTCCATTTTGCCATGGAATTTCTTACCGCCAACACGCGCAGCCTGCTGAACTCGCAGCATCAGGATGGCCAGTTCATTTCCGCGCGCGATAAAGACGTGGTGGTCATTGGTGGCGGCGACACCGGCACCGACTGCGTGGGCACCGCCATCCGGCAGGGCTGCAAGAGTGTGCTGCAACTGGAAATCCTCCCGCGCCCGCTCGATCAGCGTCCACCGGACAATCCTTGGCCGCAATGGCCCAAAACGTTTAAGGTGGACTACGGCCAGGAAGAAGCCGCTGCGCTGACGGGCGAGGACCCGCGCAAATTCCGCATCACCGCCACCAAATTCCTGGGCGACGAGCAGGGAGCGGTGCGCGGGGTGCGCACGGTTTTGGTGGACTGGAAGAAGGATGAGCAGGGCCGCATGGTGCCTCAGCCCATTCCCGGCACGGAGCACACCTATCCAGCGCAGTTGGTCTTGTTGGCCATGGGTTTTGTGGGCCCGGAGGATACCTTGATTCAACAGTTGGGGCTGGATCGGGATGCGCGCTCCAATGTCAAAGCCGAGCACGGCAAATTTGCCACCAATGTGCGCGGGGTTTTCGTGGCGGGCGACATGCGCCGGGGACAGAGCCTTGTTGTCTGGGCCATCAACGAAGGCCGCGGCGCGGCCCGTGAGTGCGATCGCTATCTCATGGGCAAAACGGTTCTGCCCTGAACCTGGCCCGGCTGGAGCGTTGGTTTAGCGCTAGCGCCTCAGACGCCAAGGAGGCGCAGGTCACGGCTGGTGGCTGCCTGGGTTTCCGGCCCGGCCCACCGGATTTTCCGGTTTGGCAAGGCGTTGCCACAACCATTCCAAGCCTTTGGCTTTGGCCAATCCGTGCAAAGATTGCAACAGGGCATCGGTGGAAGTGATCTGCGTTTGCACCCAGTCCTCCACTTGCAACTGATAGTAGCCGCGGGTTTCGGCCTGTCGCAGGCTGCTGTAGCGCAACCGCCCCAGGGATAATGCCAGCGTTTCAATGCCGGCAAATTCGAGCGATTTCTGCGCCCGTCCGTCCAGTCCTCCACCGCCTGCCGCCGCGCCGGCCAGTCGCTGTTTGACCGCTTCCAGATTCAACCGCCCATCCGGGCCTTCCACCACATGCAATTCGGCAATGTTTAAGCGCAAAACCTTGAAACGCAGTTGCCGCTGCCACAGGGCCGCCCGATCGTATTCCACCCAAAGCTCCGGCACACTCAGACAGGGCGTGCCCCCATATGCCGCGGAATTATACAACAACACATTTTCCATGCGCAGCGTGGGCCGCAGCCAGCCCACCTCCATCTTGCCGATGCTGGCATGCAACCCGGTCCAGTTTTCCAGGCGTTGCTCGGTCATCTCTTTGGACAAGGAGTCCATCATCAGCCACACACCCAATAACAACAGCAGGGCCAGAACCAACAGCCGGAAACACCATCGCGTGAGCCAGCGTATCATCGCAGCATCAAGTCCTCCGGCCGCACATCCAGGCACTCATCGTGATCTTCCCAGACCACGGCCGGATACAAGGTCAATAACTGCGGCAATAGATCTCCGGGGATTTGCAACAGCAGTAGTTTGGCCATTTCAAAAGCCCGGTCCAGTTCGTCATCATAGTTCAATACGCGTCTTTGCTGGGCCTCGTCCCAATGGGCTACCTGGTGCACTGGCGCGTAACTCTCCCACCATTGGGTAATGGTTTGCGCCAGGTCTGCCGGCAGTTCTTCCAGCGTCACCGCCGTTTCCCCGCAATGCAAACATAGCAGGCCAACCTCTTTGACATCGCGGGTGAACATGGGCACCAGCGGGGCGCGGCAACAGGGAGCTTCAGTGTACGGTGCGGGACGATTGGTCAGGCGCTTGAGCCAGATTTGCCGCTCGTGCGCCACCATGCTTGCCACCCGATACGCGCTGACCAGTGGATGGGATGCCCGCCAGAGCTTGCCGGTAAGCTGCCCCAGCGTCTGCGCCATCCAGCGAGCCAGGGTTAAGTCATCAAATTCCCGGAAGACCAGCGCGTACTCCTGCCACAATTGATCCAGTGCAGCATCATCATGTGCTTGCATCACCTGCATGATGAACCCCACTCCCCAAAACTCAAGTCCCCAATTAACTGCGAGGAATGAGGGCGCCAAAGTTTGGGCAGGCCCCCTGCCTCACACGGGCACGATGGATGGTTGCCCTACAGGCCCCGGCGGCCGGCCTGGTTATGGACGGGTGCCCGATGCCAGCGCCTCCTGCATCACCGACATATACCTCTGCACGGTTTTTTCCCAGGTAAATTCCCGCACCGTTTCAGCCACGGCTTCGCGTGGGCGGGCGGCAGCCCAGAGGTCCAATAGCGCCTCCGCTAGAGCTGCCGCATCGCCAGAGGGGACCAGCCTGCCGGCGTTGGGCGTTTGAATAATTTCCGGCACCCCGCCTACTGCGGTGGCCACCACCGGCAGTCCGCAGGACAGTGCCTCCAGCAACACGTTGGGCGTGCCTTCCGCGTAACTCGTCAGGCACAACCCATCGGCTGCGCGCATGAACTCGGCCGTATCCGCCTCCGAGCGCCGGCCCGCCAAAATCAACGGGACCCGCCAATGCCGGGCACGCTCGGCGAGTGTGGGCCCCAATGGCCCATCCCCCACCATGACGAGATAAAATGGCTCGCCCAGCCGCCGGTACACGATGCGCGCGGCCTCCACTGCCATCAGAGGATTCTTCACCGGCAAAAAATTACCCACCCATAAAAGAATGCGGGCGTCACGCCTCAGGGCCAGGCGCTGGCGTACTTGTTGGCTGTCACCCGGATGAAACACCTGGGCATCCACGCCGTTGTAAATGACGCGTAACCGGGCTGCATTGAAACCGGCCTCCTCCAATGTTTTCGCCAGATGCCGGCTACGGGCAATTAAGAAGGGACAGGCCTCTAAATGCCTTTGCATCAGCCGCCGTCGCACCGGGTGTTGGAGGTATTGATGTACATCCGAACCTTGCGCGATGGGAATAAGCGGCACCCCCAAGGCTTCCGCCAACGGTTGAACCGCGCAGGCATCCGGATACAACCAGGCCGCCAGCACCAGGTCAAAAGGCCAGCGTTGATGCAACTGTTGCACGTAGGGGCGCACCCGGCATTGCATCAGCCAGGCATTCCACCGGCTGCCCACCTTCGGTAGATACCATGCTGGCGGGTATATGGGCTGCACGGCGTCATCCTCCGGTAGTGCCCGACGGTGCGGCCGCGTCAGGAAAGGCCAGATGGGCCTCGGCGAAATCACCCGCACCTCGCAGACTGATTGCAGGCGGCGTATCAAACGGGCATTGGGCAGGCCGCGTCCTGGTTCAGTACGATCGGGGTATAAGTTGGAAAAAAACAACACTTTCATGCCAGGGCAGGGGGGGGTGGGTAGCGGTAGTTGCGATACTGACCGGGACTGCCGGAGCACCCGGCCTCGGCGGCATGGATGATGTTTACCAGTTCGCGTGCTGTCACATAATGAAGCTGCCAGGCGCCCTCCCGGGCACGCGTTTGCAGATAGTTGTGAAAGGATTGCATGGCATCCCCCAACAACATTTGGTAATTGCGGGGAATCCCGCCATGGGTATGCAATTTGACGATGCCCCACTCAGGACGCCCTTGCACGTGCACCCACAACCGCTCCCAGACGGCCACGCGATGGGGTTGAGGGGGATTGGCCCCGGTCAGGTCCCCATTTTCCAGCCTTGGCAGAAGTCCCCATTTCCGCCAGCGCCAATTAAGTCCCAGGGGCCCTTGCACCAGCAGCAATTCTCCCAGGTGTGGTCGCTCCAGGTCACCGCTGCCTGCGCGTACCGGCTCTCCTTCGTCAAAGGCGCGGGGACGGCCATGGCTGCGAGCGTAATAAATGCGGTTAATGATGCGGCTTTGGGTGGGACTGGGGGCCGAAGGCATGGTAAAATCGGCATAACACCCACACGCGCGCAGGACGGCCAGTTCATCAATCACCCCGCAATGGCGTCCTTCAGGATGGGAATGGTCCAGCGCCCAGTCTCCATGCACGAAGCCAAAGCGGCAGGCCCCATCCCTGTCCTGTGTCAGCCAGCCGTGGCGACGCAGGAGCGCTTTGCCTTGTTCCAGTTTTTCGCGCAGCCCCGCGGCCGTGTCTCCTTCGTGGTGAAGATGGATTTCCACCTCGGCTCCCGTCTGGCGGCAGAGGTGTGAGAGCCGTTCCACCAGAGAAGCATCGTATTGTTCAATGGGATAGAAAAAGGTATGACGCGGTGGGATGCCATCTGCGTCGGCGAAGTTTTCAATGGACTTGGGGAATCTGACCTCCCATTCTCGCAACCTCTCTTGCGCGCCGGCTTCATTGGTGTCATGGCGTAACTCGAAATGATCGCACAGACAGAGCAATAAATGCCGCGGCCCGTTGACCGTCGGCCGCGGCGGCTGCTGTAAATAAGCAAGGCCCCATTTATCCAGCGCTTTGAGCATGGGTTTCAGGTGGAGAGAGTGTGCTCCAGCCGCGTTGCCCTCCATGGCGCAGGTAGTACCAAAAACCTGCCACCGTGGCGGCATTCAGAAATACAAATCCCGCCGGCAGCATCAAAAGCCGGTTTTTCCGTTGCGGCCAGAGCAAACCGAGAAAGGCACCCAAATAAAACGCCGCCTGAAGGTACAGCCCGACCGAATATAAGGGGGACGCACCTGCCAGCCTGAGATTAACCATCAGCAGCACCAGAAGGCCCAGCGGCGCCCACAGCCGCAAATATTTATGGCAAAGCAAGGCCCACCACAAACGATTGCGCCATGGTAGCAGCCATTGCGGATATCGAAAAAGCATTTGGAAATTTCCGGCCAGGGTCCGGCGCTTGCGTTGAAATTCGCGGCCCACCAATAACGGGGTGCTTTCCCAAGCATGGGCGTCGGGGGCAAAGGCAACGCGCCATCCCCTTTGCACGATTTGCATGGGGATCACGACGTCGTCCAGGATGGTATCTGATGGCAACGGTACAAACAATTCCCGGCGGATGGCATAAATAGCCCCGGTGCAGCCAATAGTTGAGTCCCAGCGGCTTTCCGCCTGCCGCAGGAACTTCTCCAACCGCCAATAAACATCCACGCCACTTCCGACATTGTCGGCGGGTGGATGCAGGGAATAATTTCCCGAAACAGCACCCACTCCGGGCTGCATGAGATGGCGCACCAGGCAGGCGATGGCATCAGGCGCAAATTGCTGGCGGGCATCAGCAAACACAATCACCTCGGCGGTGGCCGCCGCCACACCGGCATTTAATCCGGCTGCCTTACCCTGCCGCGGGAATTGCTCCAAAACCTTCACGCGATGGCCTCCCGCCACTCTGGCCAGATGAGCCGTGGCATCCGTACATCCGTCTGTTACGACGATAAGCCGCAGCTTTTCCGGGGGATAGGTGGAAGCCAGCAGATTTTTTACGCGTGCTTCAATACGCTGCGCCTCGTTGTGGGCCACCAGGATGATGTCCACGTCTGGCCAGGAGGGCGGCGGCGGCGGGGCGGCCGGCGTGGGGCGGAGGCGGCTCAAGGCCGCCATCAGCAACGGATACCCCAAAAAGGAGAAAATCAACAGGCTGGCGGTTCCCCAGAAAATCAGGATGAGCAGCCTGTCGCTCATGGCAAATCACCTTTGGCCGGATAAAGCCAGGCCGGGTTTCGCGCGGGGAATTACATCCGTTGCAGGGCCAATGTCCATATCTTGACCACCCCGTAAGTGCTCAACAAAATCAACGCTACGTCCAAAATTCCCAGACGATACCAGAACTTCGGCAGGGCCTTGGGAGCTGGGGGAGGCGTTGCTGGCGGCGGCGCTGGGGCCATGGCCAGGGCTTCCAATCCGGTAGCCACGCGCAGAGTTGACGTCGGTGAGGCATCGGCAGACACAGACGCCAGGGCGGCGGCCGGGGTGGGTGTGGTACGCGCCATTGCCGGCGCCGCAGGCAGGAGCGGCATCGCCGCACTCGCTTCGGCCTCCTGCATTGTCGCCAGTTCCTGCTCCTGGGTGATGCGCTCGCGCAAATGCCGGTGAAAGGCTGAGATGCAGGCGACGGTCACGAAAAACACATTTTTATAGGCCCATCCGATCATCCAGGAGGACGCGGCATAACTGACCAGAATGACCAGGAGAACCCGGCGCAAGCGCTCATCTTCCGGGTCACTGACTCGCAAGGTCAACAAGGAGCGAAAACAGGCGTATAAGACTCCCACAAAGAAAACCAATCCCACCCATCCTTGTTCTGCTCCAGCCTCCACATAAGAGCTGTGGGGGGCCTTGAAATAGCCGTGCCGGCGCTGGAAAGCCTTGCCAAACTCAAATAATCCCACTCCATAACGTTCATTTTGCAATTTCTCCAATCCAAATTGCCAGGCCAGCAGACGGCCGCGAATGCCCTCCTCCTGCCGAGGCACACGCAGTTCTTCCATGCGGGGGAGTTTTTGCAGGGCTGCCCAGCCGGCCGTGAGGGCCAGCAACAACACCAGAATTTGAACCACCTTTGGGCGGCCCACTGTCAAGCCGGCTACCACCGCAACAAAGGCCGCCAGGAAGGCTCCTTTGCTCAGGGTTAGATACAGGCAGACCAATGGCAGGGCCAGGGCCAGGAAGCCCACTTCCTTTACGAAAATGGGCCGGCGCCAGATGAAAAAGAAATAAATCATGCCCAAGAGGGGCACCACACTATGCCCCAGCGCATTGGGGTTGTTAAAAATGGACAGGGGCAGAGCCAGGCGCCCTTTGCAGGCATACATGGTATAATACTTGGCTTCCAGGGGGTCTATGCCAATCTGGCTGGCCAGTGCCAGAAGCACCACAAAACCAATGCAGGCTGCCCACCAATATAGAAAACGCCGCAAACGCCACACATCGGTGAGGGCGAGCACGATGACGAAGTAAATGATGAACAAATTACGCGCCAGTTTGTAATTCTCGCTGTCGGAATAGACGAAGAATGTCAGGTACAGAAAATACAGCAGCATCAGCCAGTCCTGCGGGCTTCGCAGCAGTGAGCGCCATTGGACTCCGCGTTCCCGCAAAAACAGGGAGGCAATCGCAAAAATCATCACTGCCGTCACCGGCCGCAGGGAGGACAAGAACCCCGACCACTCCTGCGGGCGGACGTAGTAAATAATTAGATAAAGGACAATTGCCGCAAAATCCATGTGCAGGCCAATAATAAACCCATCTGCCGGAACAGCGGTAGGAGAAAATGCCCGGGCCGTCCCGCCGGCCGCTTGGTTGACAGGCGCTGCATTGGGTCTCTGCAGCGTGCGTTTTTAGTTGCTTCAGACTTTGCGGATGCTGGGAGATGTGGCAAAATCCTCAGCAGGTAGAGCGTCGCGGACAGCCCATTATGCTTGGTTGAAGATTCACCATGGATGTGTTGCCAATAATCGCCGGGAAAATGCGGGCTGCTGGCCAGTCTGAGGCAGCCGTGGCGGCCTTTTTACAAGCCGTAAAAAGGGTGCAGGCGGGGGATGACGGCTACTGGCGTGAAGAGGAGATTCTCCCGGTTGCCGAATTGCCTCGTTACGAGGATTTGCCTGCCCACAAAGCCCCGGGGGAAGCGTGGGCAAAACTGGCCATCATCAAGCTCAACGGTGGCCTGGGCAGCAGTATGGGCATGCAAGGTCCCAAATCGCTTCTGCCAGTTAAAGGGGGCGATTGTTTTTTGGATTTCATCGCCCGTCAGGTGTTGCACTGCCGCCAGGGTGGCCCCAGCCCGCACTTTTATCTGATGAACAGCTTTAGCACCCGCGCGGAAAGTCTGGCTTGTTTGCGACGTTATCCCGCTTTGCAACAGGGGCAGGACCGCCTTGATTTTATGCAACACCAGGTCCCCAAATTGCTGGCCTCTTCCCTGGCTCCGGTGGAATGGCCGGCAGACCCCCGCCTGGAGTGGTGTCCGCCCGGGCACGGGGATTTGTATGCTGCACTGCCTGGTTCTTCTTTGCTGCGTCAATTGCAGCGGCAGGGGGTGGAGTGGCTCTTCGTCTCCAATGCCGACAACCTGGGGGCGATCGTAGATGACCGGATACTTGCCTGGCTGGCGCAGAACCGTTTTTCTTTCGTCATGGAGGTTACCCCTCGTTTGCCTGTGGATGCCAAGGGGGGGCATTTGGCCCGGCGGCGGGATAATGGCCGTTTCATTTTGCGGGAGGCTTCACAATGCGCCGCGGAAGAGGTGAAATATTTTGAGGATACCTCCCGGCACCGTTTCTTCAACACCAACAACCTGTGGATACGCCTGCCGGCGTTGGCGGAGTTATTGGAGCGGCATCAAGGCGCGCTGCCGCTGCCCTTGATTAAAAATCGCAAAAATGTGGATCCGCAAAATCCCGCCTCGCCAGCCGTGTTGCAATTGGAATCCGCCATGGGGGCGGCCATAGAATTGTTTGATGCAGCGGCGGCGTTGGTGGTGCCGCGCAGCCGCTTCGCCCCGGTGAAGACCACCGAGGATTTATTGGCTGTTCGCTCCGATGCTTATGTGGTCACCCCCGATTTTCGACTGACTTTGGCCCCGGAACGCGGCGACCATCCCCCCCAAATCAAGCTGGATCCCCGGTATTACCGATGGATTCAGGATTTTGACCGGGCGTTTGCCGAAGACCCTCCTTCACTGCTGTATTGCGAGCGTTTGGAGGTCATTGGCCCCTGGCTCTTTTCTGCTGGGGTGGTATGCGAGGGCAGGGTGGTTTTTGCTAATTCAACCGACGTACGCCAGCGGGTGCCGCCCGGCCGGTATCGTGATACAACCATCCGCCGGTAGGCTCAGGCTAGGGCTTGGGCACGCGAATCAAAAAGAGGGCATTCGCCGCCGGGCGTTCCCGGCCTTGAGAGGGGCTGTTGACAATCCGGCCATTGACCCACATCGAGGCCGAGCCGCCACCGTCCAGGTTCAGGGCATCCGTGCAGCCCAGCTTGACAAAGTACTCGGCCAGCTCGCGGTAGGTCATGCCCAGAGAATGGCGCGCCTGACGGCCATCCACTTGCACGAAGAAATAATAACGGTCGTTGAACCCAAAGGCGCTGCGGGGATGTCGCACCTGAATGCCATCAAAGTCGCGGGGTTTGCCGTTTTTTACCAGGGACGGACCGCCGCCGATGGCCACCTGTGCCCCTTTCAGGTTGGGGATGGTATCAGTGCTAATCTTCAGCACCATGCCCTCCTTGAGTTCCGGCAGATCGCGCAACTGGCGCGGGCTGAGGGACAGCACCATGATGTTGGTGTTTAATTTGGAGTACCCGTTCTTGTTGATGGCCTTGACGCGCGCGTTCAAGGTCTGGTTGATGCGCAAGGGAAGCCATGGATCCTGGCCGTTTCGCTCCAAAATCAAATCCACCCCCTCGATGCGGGTATCTGGCCCGGCCGCCGCGGTATAAAGCACGGCCTGCCCGGTCATGGGCGTTTGGTTCAGCCCAAACGGGGTCACTTTGCCGTTGGGCCAGGTGACCTTGAAATCGCTGATGGCGTTGGTGATTTGTGGGTTGCCCTTGGCATCAATGAAGAAAAAGGCTCGGTCTTCGCCCGGGGCACTAATCAACTCGCCGCCCAACATGATGTGGAGATTCAAGGGATCCCCAACGTAAGGCTCGCGCACGCCGAAATAATCACCGTTGATGCCGGCCAACGGCTGGCCCACAGACGGGGGAATGAAGCCCGCCTGTTGAGACAAAGTGGCCATGCCAATGTATCGGCCGCCTCCCAAGGTGGTGTAGAGACGCAAGTCTGGATGCTTGCGATCCACTTTGACGATATACACGGCCATGGGAATTTTCGGATTGAAATCCGTATAGAAGGCCATGCCGGGGCCGTGCCATTCGTCGCCGGCTTTGGCCGTCCCACCCAGGATCACCCAGGCAGCCAATACCACACCTGCCAGGAGGCCCCCCGGCAGCTTTCCCAACGTCCTGCTCAACATAGTATTCGTTGGATTAGACTACCTAAGAGGCATTTTTATGCAAAAAAAATTAAAAAATGCTCTCCTTCGCGGGCTGCCCGCTGACGCAAAGGAGTATTTTTGGCTCTTACCCAGCAACAAGGCCCCCGCCGACTATCCGTGGTATCTACTCTTGGGCGAGGCTTATTTGGCTGTCAGCTCAAAGTTAACCGTCTGGTCTTGTTCTGCGACGGTTACCTCTTTGGCCAGTTTGCCGGCCTTGCGGTGAAAGACTTCCACGGTATAGGTGCCCGGAGGCACATTGCGGATTTTGAAGGTGCCGTCTTCGCCGGTGACCGCGAAGTAGGGATGATCAAAGATGGCCACGTAGGCAAACATCCAGGGATGGACATCGCATTTGAACCGCACCAGCAGCTCATCGGTCTTTTCAAAGGATCTCTCGATGATGGGACCATTGGCAAGTTGAGCCACATTTTGCGGGCGTTTCTGCACGTCCGGGGTGGGGGCATGGTTGACATTGTGCAGAAAAGGATCCGAGTTTTTGATATGCACTTTTTGCCGGGCCATGGCGGCGGTGATGTAAGGGACAAATTCGCACCCCTTTTGGTCAATGACCACCGGCGTGTCCGGCACGGGGTACGTTTTACCCGGTGGCAGGCCCTTGCTGATGTAAACCACCACGTCGGCGAGAGCCCCATCCTTCCCAACGACATAAAAGCGTGTCGTGGCATCCGGACGGGCCACTTTGCCGCAGGTGGGATCGCTTTTGCTGATGGGCAGCGGCTTTTCCGCGGGGGGAGTGCCCTTCAAAGTGACTTTGCCCACAATATCTGCCGCGGGGCATGGAGTGGCGAGGCCCGCCGCCAGTCCGCCGGCCAGTATCGCTAATTTTAGTGATTGCATGGACACAATGCGAGTCTTCACGAGTACAAACATAATGGCAGCTTTTGGGGGGTGCAACTGAATGTCGTTGCCAAGCTGGGCTTAGGGAACATCCTTGAATGCTAAAAAGATGGTGCGCATAGCAGGACTTGAACCTGCACGGGTTACCCCACTACCACCTCAAAGTAGCGCGTCTGCCAATTCCGCCATATGCGCACCCGTCAGGAGAAAATATCCTCAGTACCGGCGCATTCTGCAAGTGGATTTTTCAGCGCGTGGGACGGCTCCCCAGCGGGCGCCGATGTGTTCCCGCTTGCGTGGGCGGCAGGGTTGGCGTAGGGTCAGGGCCAGTTGCGCATGAAAGTTTACATTGATGGTAAATACTATAATGAGAAGGACGCCAAGGTCAGCGTCTTTGATCACGGTTTGCTTTACGGGGACGGGGTTTTTGAGGGCATTCGGGCGTATCATGGGCGGGTGTTCAAACTCAAAGAACATATCGAGCGCCTGTATTGGTCGGCAAAGGCCATCCTCTTGGATATCCCCATGACGCCAGCAGAGATGACGGAAGCCGTTTTGGAAACCTGCCGTAAGAATCGTTGCCGGGATGGCTACATCCGCCTGGTGGTGACTCGTGGCGTGGGCACGCTGGGGTTGAATCCCAACCGTTGCAAGCGGCCCTCGGTGATCATCATCGCCGGCAAAATTCAGTTATATCCGCCCGAGCTGTATGAGCAGGGGATGGCGATTGTGACGGTGCCCACCACCCGCAATCTGGTCAATGCCGTGAATCCAGCGATCAAATCGCTGAATTACCTCAATAATATTCTGGCCAAGATCGAGGCCAATAATGCCGGCGTGGAAGAGGCCATCATGTTGAATCAGGAAGGCTTCGTGGCGGAGTGCACGGGGGATAATATTTTCATCGTGCGACAGGGGCAGCTATATACCCCGCCTCTCTCGGCGGGAGCGCTGTATGGGATTACGCGCAACACAGTGTTGGATTTGGCGCGCGAGCGGGGGATCCCCACCGCCGAGATTAATTTGACGCGCTATGATCTTTATATCGCCGACGAGTGTTTCCTGACGGGCACCGGGGCGGAAATCATACCCGTGACCCGCATAGACGGACGAGTCATTGGCCAGGGGCGGCCGGGGCCGGTGACGCGGGACTTGATCCAGCGGTATCACGCGTTGACGCGGGTGTCCGGCGAGCCAATTTAACCCAACAAAACCCTGCGGCCATGCTTTGCTCCCTTTGCAAGAAAAAGCCGGCGACCGTGCACATCACCCAGATTGAGGGCAACAAGATGCACAAGCTGGATTTGTGCGAAGACTGCGCCAAGGAGCACAAGGTGGATGCGCCCAGTAATTTCAAACTCGCGGACATGTTGTTGGGCCTGGGAGCGGCCGACGAGGTGTCCGGTCCGGGGCCGGAAGAGCTGGTCTGTCCGCAATGTGGTTTTACCCAGGCGGACTTCAAGAAGCTCGGGCGTATGGGGTGTGCCATGTGCTATCAGGTGTTTGGGCCGGGACTGGAAGACCTGCTGCGCACCATGCATCGGGGGGTGCGGCATACCGGCAAGGTGCCGCGGCGCCTGCAGGAGGCCGCTGCACCGAAGGTGGATGTGACCGAGCAAATCCGCCAGTTGAGCCAGCGGCTGGAGCAGGCGGTGGCGCAGGAAGATTTTGAACTGGCCGCCCAGTTGCGCGATGAGATCAAGGCCTTGAAGGCCAAAGCCGCCAGCCGGAGGAGCGGGGAATGAAGCTGCACGAGTTTTTAAGCCCGGCCACCGAATCGGCCCGCCGGCGCGGGCCTCAGGACCGTATCGTTTCCTCGAGTCGTGTGCGGCTGGCGCGCAATTTGCGGGACATCCCCTTTCCCAATCATGGCAAAAAGCCGGATCGCCTCCGCGCCTTGGAAATAATCCAGCCGGCGGTGATGTCGCTGGCCTCCATGACCGGCGCCTTTGCCGAAACCATGGAAGAGCTGACGCCCCTGGAAAAACAGATTCTGGTGGAGCGGCATCTGATCAGTCGCGAGCATGCCTCCAAGGGGGCCGGCAGCGGTCTGGTGTTGAGCCGGGATGAAGTCATCGCGGTCATGATCAATGAAGAGGACCATCTCCGCATGCAGGCGCTGCTGCCCGGCCTGCAACTGCAACGGGCCTGGGAAGTCATTGACCGCTTTGATAGTGAATTGGAAGAGCTTGTGGATTACGCCTTTGACCGGAAGCTGGGTTATTTAACGGCGTGTCCCACCAATCTGGGCACGGGCATCCGCGTGAGCGCCATGCTGCACCTGCCGGGTCTGGTGTTAAACGAGCAGATCGGCCAGATCATCCAGTCGGTGAACAAACTGGGATTGGCGGTTCGTGGCCTTTACGGGGAAGGCACTGAGGCCTTGGGCAATGTGTTTCAAGTCTCGAATCAGATGACCCTTGGCGAAGATGAGGCCCGCATCCTGGCCCGGTTGGAAAAGGTCATCGCCCAAATCATCATGCACGAGGAAAATGCCCGGGCGGTGCTCATGGAGAAAAAACCGAAGGTGGTGTTGAATCATATCGGACGGGCCTACGGCATCCTGGCCAATGCGCACAGCATCAGCTCCAAGGAAACCATGAACCTGCTTTCCTTGTTGAAGCTGGGCATGGACCTGGGACTTTTTCCGGGCACCGACCGGGCTTTGGTGGACGAAATGTTTTTAGTTACGCAACCGGGGCATTTGCAGCAGCGCCATTCAGAAAAGCTAAGTGCCGACGAAAGGGACATCCTGCGCGCCGATATGCTCCGGGAAAGCCTGGCGGCGGTGAAACGTCCTCTCAGCAAACCGCCTCCACCCTCTGCGGCCGCCTAAAACTTTCGTATCCTGTTGTGGGTGAAGTGGTTACGTATTTAAAAAAAGTTTTTGCCTCTTGCCTGATTATTCATCATAGTAAAAGACTTAATTGGTTGGATGTGATGATTTATGAATTTGGAATTGTTCAAAAAGGCGCTGGAGAAAGTTAAAAACCCAAATATTTTGGTCAACGTCGTTTCCAAGCGGGTACGGCAGCTCAATTCCGTCGGAGCGGCCAGTCGTCCCCTGGTGTCGGACACCGCCAATCTCAGCCCGGTGGATATTGCTCTGCGTGAAATCATTGAGGACAAACTGTCTTATGAATTACCGCTGTCCACCGATGTTTTGGTGGGCTCAACAACACCGACGACCACGGGGGGCGGCTCGGGACGCCGGCGGCGCAAGAGCTGAAACCTTTGCTAGAGAAGGCCAGCCGCTGGCTGGCACCCCCGCCAGAAGGCCGGCCTTCTGGCTTTTTTTATGTCCACTATCCTGACCAACCCCACTGCCCGACGGGATTATCACATCCTCGAAACCGTCGAGGCCGGGCTGGTGCTGCGGGGGACGGAGGTGAAGTCTTTGCGGGCGGGCCGGGGGCAAATCCGTGATGCTTTTGCGCGGGTGGAAAACGGGGAGGTATGGTTGTACAACGCCCACATTGATGAGTATTCATTTGGCAACCGGCATAATCATGACCCCAAGGCGCGGCGGAAACTTCTGCTCCATCGCTCCGAAATTCGTAAACTTGCCCAGCAGGCCGCGGTAAAAGGTCATGCGCTCATCCCCCTGGATTTCCATTGGAAGAAAAACCGGGTCAAGGTAACCCTGGCGCTGGGCAAGGGCAAGGTCCAGCATGACAAGCGGGAGGATTTGAAGCGGCGGGAGGACGAGTTGCAGGTGAGGCGTGCAGTGATGCACCGGCTGAAGAATCGGCCTTGAGCCGTGCTATATTGAGCTCATGAAGATTATCATGAGCGGCGCCAGTGGCTTCATCGGCAGCACAGCGCGAAGAATTCTCACCGAGGCAGGTCATGAAGTGCTGGCTCTGGTCCGCCGCCCGCCCGGACAAGGGGAGGCGACGTGGCAGCCGGAGGAGGGCCTTTTGGACCCGGCAATATTTTCGGGCGTGGATGGGGTGGTCCATCTGGCCGGCCACAGTGCAGCCAGTCAAAACCGTTGGACGGAGGCGCACAAGGCGCGCATTCGCCAGAGCCGCGTCCAGGGCACGCGTCTAATTGCCGAGCGCATGGTCCAGGCTGGCCGCCCGCCGCAGGTGCTGGTGTGCGCCTCGGCAACTGGTTATTACGGGGATCGGGGTGAGGAATGGTTGGAGGAGACATCCCCCGCCGGTAAAGGATTTTTGGCAGAAGTTTGCCAGGCCTGGGAGGCTGCCGCAGAACCGGCGCGGGCTGCCGGGATTCGTGTGGTGCATTTGCGCATTGGCGTGGTGCTTGGGCCTCAGGGCGGGGCACTGGCGCAAATGTTGCCCTGGTTTCGATGGGGCCTGGGAGGGCGTTTGGGCAACGGCCGCCAGTGGTGGAGCTGGTTGACCTTGGAAGAGATGGCCCGGATTATTCAATTCGCGTTGGAGAACTCTGCTTTGACTGGGCCGGTTAATGCGGTGAGTCCACAGCCCGTGACCAATGCGGAATTTACCCGCCTGCTGGCCCGAACTTTGCAGCGGCCCGCATGGGCGCCTGCACCGGCGTTTTTCCTGCGGGCCTTGTACGGCGAAATGGCCGATGAATTACTGCTGGCCAGCACCCGCGTGAGGCCGGCAGCGCTGCTACGGGCAGGGTACTCATTTCAAGCGCCGGAATTGGAAGCCGCTTTGTCTGCCATGCTCGTGCGGCGTTCTTGACCCTGCTCCTGGGTGTCGGCATTATCCCGGCATGCTTTCCAAGGTTTTCTCGGCGGCGGTGCAGGGCATTGATGCGTATCCGGTTGAGGTGGAAGTCAATGATGGGTATGGCGACATGATGAACATTGTCATCGTGGGCCTGCCGGATGCTGCCGTCAAAGAATCCCGCGATCGGGTCGTTACCGCTCTCGAAAATTCGGGTTTCCGGCTTTCGTTGGGCAAGGTCACGGTGAATCTGGCGCCTGCTGACGTCAAAAAGGAAGGCCCCAGTTTCGACCTGCCCATTGCGGTGGGCATGCTGGCCGCCAGCAGCCAGATTCAACTCTCCAAGCCCGATGCCTTCCTGATGGTGGGGGAGCTGGCTCTGGATGGCACCGTGCGGCCGGTCAAAGGGGTTTTGCCCATCGCCTATTGTGCCCGGCAGACCGGCAAGACAGCCCTGCTGGTGCCGCCGGAGAACGCGGCCGAGGCAGCGGTCGTGCAAGGTTTGCAGGTGATCCCAGTGCGAAACCTGCGGGAAGCCGCCAGTTTTATTGAGGGGCAGGCCGCGATTGCGCCGGTTCAGGTGAATGTGGAGCACCTCTTTGATCAACCTCCCGTGGACGAGCTGGACATGGCGGAGGTGAAGGGACAGGAATCCGTCAAGCGGGCCCTGGAAATTGCCGCGGCAGGCGGACACAACATCCTGCTGATAGGGCCGCCGGGCACGGGCAAATCCATGCTCGCCAAGCGGTTGCCGGGCATCCTGCCGCCGCTGACCTTGGAGGAAGCCCTGGAAACCACCAAGATTCACAGCATTGTGGGCTTGTTGCGCCCCGGCCAGGCGCTGGTGACGGTGCGGCCGTTTCGCAGCCCGCATCACACCGCCAGCGATGCGGGTTTGTTGGGCGGCAATGTCAATCCCACTCCCGGCGAGATATCCCTGGCCCATAATGGGGTGTTGTTTCTGGATGAACTGCCGGAGTTCAAACGCAGCGTGTTGGAAACGATGCGCCAGCCGATGGAGGAGGGGAAGGTGACGATTTCCCGCGCGGCGGGGACGATGACTTTTCCGGCCCAGTTCATGTTGGTGGCCGCCATGAATCCCACGCCCGATGGCAAGATGCCGGGCGAATCGCGCTGCTCGCCGCGCGAAATCCAGAATTATTTGGGGCGCATTTCCGGCCCGCTATTGGACCGCATCGATTTGCATATCGAAGTGCCGCAGGTGAAATTCCGCGAAATGACGTCCGCCCGCCCGGGGGAATCCTCGGCGGCCATTCGCGCGCGGGTGGTGGCGGCGCGGCGGCGTCAACTGGAGCGTTTCAAGGGGCGGGGCATCACGTGCAATGCCCGCATGGGCACCCGGGATTTGAAGCAGTATTGCGCCCTGGATGAAAACACCCTTGAGTTGCTAAAACAGGCCATGACCCAGATGAACTTGAGCGCGCGGGCTTATGACCGCATTTTGAAGGTGTCCCGCACCATTGCCGATTTGGAGGGAGCCGAGCAGGTGGGTTGGCACCACGTTTCGGAGGCGATCAATTATCGCAACTTGGACCGCCAGTTGTGGGGATAAGACGTCCTCTCCAGCGGTGCGGTTTTTCATCGTCAGAGGTGAAAATCGTTTTGACTGGCAATGAGGGGGCCTTAACATGCCATTGAACAACACGCAAACAAGCTTATGAAATTTGGCATCAACACCTTTTTGTACACGTTTCCGTTCACCAACCAGAGCACCAAGCTGTTCAAGAAGTTCAAACAGTGGGGATTCGACGCCGTGGAAATTGCGGTGGATGAACCCGCCAACATTGATCCCGCCCACATCAAACGGGAGCTGGAAAAAGCCGGCATCGAGTGCTGCTCTCTGTGCGCCTGCATGGGGCCGGGACGGGATTTTCGCGGCAGCGAAGCGGAGCAACAAGCCGCGATGACCTACCTCAAAGCCCTGGTGGATCAGGCGGTGGCGGTGGGCACCAACCGGGTGATTGGCCCGGTGTACTCGGTGGTGGGACGCACCGGCCCCTTTGAACCCGCGGACTACAAAGCCCAGTGGCAGTTGGTGGTGAAAAACCTGAAAGAGCTGTGCCGTTACGCGCAGAGCAAAGGCGTGATGATATGCATGGAGCCGTTGAACCGGTTTGAGACCAATTTCATCAACACGGTGGACCAGGCACTCAAAATGGTCAAGGCGGTGAACAGCCCGGCGCTAAAGCTGCACCTCGATACCTTCCACATGAACATCGAGGAAAAGTTCCAGGGGCAGGCCATTCGTAAGGCAGGCGCCCTGTTGGGGCATCTCCATGCCTGCGGCAGCGACCGGGGCACGCCGGGCAATGATCACATTGACTGGCAGGACATCGCCAAGGCGTTGAAAGCCGTGAAATATGATGGGCCGGTGGTAATTGAATCGTTCACGCAGGATGTGAAGATCATTGCCGCGGCGGCGGCCATCTGGCGCAAAATCGAGCCCAGCCGTGAGGAAATCGCCATCAAAGGCCTGCAATTCCTCAAGAAGACGCTCAAATAAGGACAGTCACGCGGAAACATCCGCGCTTAATTGTACCGACCGGGGGGACGGCTTGGACGCCGTCCCCCCTTCGCTTTCAGGCCCGGTGTCGGTAATGTACCGGCGAAAGTTCGCGCAGGCGGGTGGCGGCCTGCTCCGGTGTCAAATCGCGCTGCGGCTCGGCCAGCATTTCATAACCCACCATGAACTTCTTGATGGTGGCCGAGCGAAGCAGCGGGGGATAGAAGTGCGCGTGCAACTGCCAGTGAGAAAAATCCCCCGCGGCAAAAGGGGCGCCATGCCATCCCATGGAGTAGGGGAAGCTGACCTGGAATAAATTATCGTAGCGGGACAGACCCCGTTGGAGGATTTCCGCCAGACTGTCGCGTTCGTCCGGCGTCAAGTCGGGCAGGCGCAACACATGGCGGCGTGGCAGCAGCAGCAGCTCAAACGGCCAAACCGCCCAGTAAGGGACCAGCAGCACCCAATGAGCATTGGCTTCGATGATGCGTCGCTCCTCCTGCTGCTCGAGGGCGCAATAGTCCAGCAAGAGCGGGCGCCCCATACGCTGGGCATAGTCCTTTTGGGCCACATCTTCCTGTTGAGGCAGGCGCGGCAGAAAACTGCTGGCCCAAATCTGGCCGTGGGGATGGGGATTGGAGCAGCCCATGATGGCACCCTTGTTTTCAAAGATCTGAACCCACGAGTAACGGGCCCCGAGTTCCCCGGCCTGCTGGGCCCAGAGTTCCACCACGCGGCGGATGTCGGCCACTTCCATTTCGGGCAGGGTCAGATCGTGCCGGGGTGAAAAGCAGATGACGCGGCATTCGCCCTGAACCGGCTCGCAGCGCAGCAATCCATCCGTGACACCCCCCAGCAGGGGCGTATCCGGCAACAGCGCGGAGAAATCATTGCGAAAAACAAAGGTGTGCGTGTAGGCCGGATTCACCGCGTCTCCGGCGCGCCGGTTGCCGGGGCACAGATAACACTTGGGATCATAGGCAGGACGCTGGTCAGGGGGGGCGGCCTCCTGTTGCCCTTGCCAGGGGCGCTGAGTGCGATGCGGGGAGACCAGCACCCACTCGCCCGTGAGCAGATTCAGACGCCGATGGGGGTGATGTTCGGGATTAAAGGTGGGAGCCGTCATGCTTGGGGAGGGATGCGCCAGTCCGGAAATCTTTGGCTCGGAATTAAATGATCCGCGCCCCGTCCGCCGGACGCGAGACAAAACACGCCGGTTGAATGCCGGTACGTTTGCAATACCCCTCGGCGATTTTTTGGGCAAGCTGCTCCACGCGGGCGGATTCCACCAGCGCCACCGCACAGCCGCCAAAACCGCCGCCCGTCATCCGGCATCCGATGACGCCCCCCGCGGGGCCAATTTCCCGGGCCAGTTCGACCACCGCATCCAGTTCAGGGCAGCTCACCTCGTAGTCGTCGCGCAAGGAATCGTGGCTGGCATACATCAATTGACCCACCTCCGTCCAGCGGGCGGCCTTAATCTCGCGGGCGGCCCGTGTAGTGCGCTCGATTTCTCCAATCACGTGCCGTGCGCGGCGAAAGACGACAGGGTCCAGGCGTGATTTTGCCGCTTCCAACTGGTCCATGGTGGCATCACGCAACATGGGCACCCCCAACACCCGTGCCGCCTCGTAACATTGCTCACGGCGTTTGGCGTAACCGCCGCCGGTCAGCTCGTGTTTCACGTTGGTATTGACGATGAGAAAGGCCAGCGTGGGATCGCTCATGGGCACCAGTTCTGTCTGCCGCGACCGGCAGTCCAGCAGGAGCAGATGCCCGGCTTTGCCCATCAACGAGATGAATTGATCCATGATGCCGCAGGGCATGCCGGCATATTCATGCTCGGCTTTTTGACAGAGCAGCGCCTTTTGCACGGGGTCCAGTTTGTGTCCGGTCACCGCCTCCAGCAGGGTGGCCGTGGCCACCTCCAAGGAGGCGCTGCTGGAAAGTCCTCCCCCCAGGGGAACATCGCTTTCAATGAACACATCCAGGGACGGCAGCTTAATGCCCAAATCCTGAAAGCCGGCGATGACGCCGCGCACGTAGTTGGCCCAGGCCGGATCCCCCTTGGACACCCGGCCCTGGAGGGGGATTTCCACCAGTTCCGGTTTTTCTCCGCTGCCCAACCGCAGGCGCAGGGCGCCATTTGAAGCGGGAGCGGCGGCGGCCACCGTGCAATTTTCGATCGCCATGGGGAGCACGAAACCATCGTTGTAATCGGTGTGCTCCCCGATGACGTTAACCCGCCCGGGGGCGGCGGCGAGCCATTGCGGAGCCTGGCCAAATTTTTTGGTGAATTGCTGTTTGGTTTTCTGAACCAGTTGCGTGAGCGACATATTAGTTCTGATTATCTTGATTCCCCAAGTAAAGCAAGGACGCAAACCCAAAGGCCCGACATCGTCCCCACGTCGCCTTTTTGCGTCTCTGCCTTATGGGATTATGGCCAACTACTTTTGCTCTGCGATCCGCGAGAAGCCCACGTCAATGTATTGGCCGCCGCCGGTTTGCCGGCAGCGCACGGCAATGACGTTGGGGCCGGGCTTCAAGGTTTTCAACGCCGCCGGGCTGATAGGGAATTCCTCATAATCGGTGATGTACCCGGAGGCCGAGGCCGCCAGCACACCGTTGATGTAAATTTCCATGTCTTCATCGTGATGCGCCTTGAGGACAATGCCTTGAACATCAACTGCCGGCAGGGTGAACTCCCGTCGCAGCCAGATGGAGGGCGTGTTCCATACGGTGCCGATGATGGCGCCGGGAGTGCCTGCCGTCCCAAAGCCTGCTTTACCTTCCCGCCAGTTGCGATCGTCAAACCCCGGTTTCATCCAATCCTCCGGGGGACGCTGGGTGGTGTAACGCCAGATCACCGCCTCATCCTGCGCCGTGGGCACAACGGTCACCATCACCGGCGGTTTGGGCATGGGGGCAAAATTGCCCGCCTTGGTTTTATCGCGGGCCGCGTATTTGCTCCACAACGCTTTGTCGTAGAGCATGGGTAAAAAGACGCCGCCGACCACCGGGCGCGCCGTAAAACCAACTTTGCGCGCGTTGTGGGTGTGATACCAGTCGGTCATGGGCGACCGATCCGGCGTCTCATTCAGAAACAGCAGGATGGGGTCAACCAACGCCTCAAAGTCGGCCCGGTTCTGGGTGAGCGTAGCTGTCCATGTAATCCAGTCCAGCTTGGTGTAGGTGGAGCGGTTGTCCAGCGGCAGGCCATATTTGTTTTGCATCTTGCGGTAGAAGGCCATTTCCTTTTTCAGGACGCTGTCCGGGAAAATATTGAAGCCCAGGATGCGATCCCACACCAAATTGTACTTCTGGCTCCAGGTGCCGGGTCGGTCAAAAGCCAGGCGGAATTTTTCGCCGTCATCAGCTTCCTTGATCCAGCGGGCGGCAAACTCCCGGGCCAGCTTAAGGTATTCGTCGGCTTTGGCCTGTTCTCCGCGCAGGGCGCACAGTTTGCCATAGGACGCCAGCCCCATGATGGCTTTGGCGCTGAGATTGACATTGTGCGCCAGGTGCCCGGCAAAGTCATCGGTGCAAAGCTGGTTTTCGGGGTCAAAACCTTTTTCTTTGAGGTATTCCGCCCATTGGGTGAGCTGCTTCCAATACAGGCTGGCAAAGTTGGCATTGCCTTCCATCTGGGCCACCGCGGCCATCAGGATGAGCAGGTTGCCGGATTCCTCCACCGGCATTTGATCCCGCTCGGACCGCTCCCCGCCGCCGTAAACCTGGCCGTTGGCCTTGGGGTAGGTGCCCAGGTCATGCGGCGCAAACGGAAACTTCCACCGCTCGCTGGCGGCATAGTTCATGAACGGCACCAGGAAGGATTTGGCCAGCGAAGGGCCGAAAAGCAGAAATTGCGGGGCCATCGGGTAGAACACGTCAGAGGTCCCGATGCAGCCGTTGCTGTGGTTTTCCTTGGAAAACTGCAATGGCTGACCGTTATCATCCGCGACAAATTTGCCCGCCGCAAAGCATTGGCGGTAGGCCAGGGCGGCCAGTCGGGCATAATTGGCGCCACCCACGCGGGTCAGGTCGGCCATGAGTTCCACATCGAAATTGGCACAGCGCTGCTTGAGGGCGGCGTAATCCCGCGCTGAAGCCTCCAGCAGATCTTTGGCCTCCCAGCCGTTGCGCCGCCAGTAAGGGCGCAAGTTCTTGCGCATGTATTGAATGGAGTACAGGTCGTCATAAGCCACCATGAGCCAGCGCGAAACGGGCAGGGTGCCCACGCGGCCCACCTCCAATGCCATTGCCATCAGCGGCGCTTCACTGGCCGCGACGGTGACAGCCAGCTTGGCCATCGGCCATTCTCCGCCGCTGGCGAAAGCCCCGCGAGCCAGGGGGGCCGGCAATAGCCGCGCCACCTTGACCTGGTCTTTGGGAGCGGCGACATATAGGTAGCCCCAGTCAATGCGAAGGTCATCGCCTTTTTTGGCCAGAATGGGTTGATCCTGTGAGCCCATTTTCAGCACGGCCAGGGCGGCCGTGTCCTCGGTGGAGAAAGTCACCTGTTGGCGGGGTTCATTGACAGTAATTTCCGCATGGGCATCAAAATATACGCTCACGTCATGTGTCCGGCCATCCGTTGATCGGACATCATAGGTAATGTAGGTGACGGGGCGGGAGAGTATATCAATATCCTCCGGCAACGCCGGGGTCATGAAGGTCAAGGTCAACTCAATGCCCGCCCCCTCGAACAAATAAACGGTCCGGGTGGGGAGCACGAGCAGGTCTTTTTGCTCCATGGCGGGCAGGGTGGCGGGGCTGGCCCCGATGAGGCGAAAAGCTTTACCATCCACCCGCACCAGGCTGGTCAGGCGGTGGGGGCGGCCCGTCCAATGCGTGGTGTCTGTGTCATGCAATTTATCGGCTTGTGACCAGATGCTGAAATAGGGATCACACGCCACCAACGGTGTGGCGGGCGGCACTAGTTTGTTGGCTTGCGCACGGCGTGGGGCAGGGGGCGTATAGACGGATTTATTCACCGCGGTAATGGCCGCTTCATCCATTTTGACCAGGGCGCGGTCGTACGTCATGAGGCCGTTGACTTCAATTTCCACATCTGTGGTTTGGGTGTAAACGGCCGCAGCGAGGCCACGGTCGCCGGTCAGGGCGTGCATCCGTTTGATGAGGGTGACGTAGGCGTCGGTCAGCTCTTCCCTGGTCTGGTAACTGCGGTAACCCCAGTTGCGTTCATCCTGCCAGGTGTGGCCTTTGAGGGGCAGGCCGAGGCCGCCGAATTCACCCAGCACGACAGCGCGGTTGGCCTCCAGAGGCGGCACGTCCGGGCCGGGGTAACTATGGATGTCATGAATGTCACCACAACGGCGGTCGGCCCAACCACTGGCATTGATGACCAGGCGGGTGGGGTCCCAGCGCTTGATAAGGTCCACAATGCGGCAGGTGTCCCATTGCCCCCAACCCTCATTGTAAGGCACCCAAATGACGATCGAGGGGTGATTATAAAAACCTTCCACCATAGCCTGGAGTTCACGCTCAAAGTTGGCCCCGGATTCAGGGCTGCGGGTGATGTCGGGATCGCGGCTGCCAATATAGCGATCGCCGCTGGGCATGTCCTGCCATACCAGGAGGCCAAGTTTGTCAGCCCAGTAATACCAGCGCGCCGGCTCGATTTTGACGTGTTTGCGTGCCATGTTGAAACCGAGCTTGCGCGTCATCTCAATGTCATAGCGCAGGGCTTCGTCCGTGGGAGCCGTGTAGATGCCATCCGGCCAGAATCCTTGATCCAGCGGGCCAAATTGGAACAGGGGTTTGTTGTTCAGGCACAGGCGCAGGATGCCTTGCTCATCCTTCCCCAGCGAAATTTTGCGCATGCCGAAGTAGGAATCCACGGCGTCCACCGTCCGTCCATTCTGTGAAACTGTGATTTTTAGGTCATAAAGGAAAGGTGAATCCGGCGACCACAGCTTGGCATTTGGCACGGGCAGGGTCAGGCGGGGTGCGGCTTTGCCGCCCGCCGTGTCGCTGATTTCCAAGGTGGCTTCGCGGATGGCCTTCTTTCCATCATAAACCACCGCTTTGATGGCCACTTTGCCGCCCGAGACGGCGAGCTGGGCGGTGAGGTCCACCGAGCTGCTGTCCACATTAGGCGTAATCACCAGTTTTTGAATATGGGTGGGGGCGACAGGTTCAAGCCAGACCGTCTGCCAAATGCCGCTGCAGGGGGTGTACCAAATCCCGTGCGGATTGCGGATTTGTTTGCCGCGGGGCTGGTAACCGGCATCGGTGGGATCCCACACGGCCACCACGATTTCCTGCTCACCGCCGGGATTGAGGGCGTCGGTAATGTCGAAGCTGAAGGCGTCATAACCCCCGCGGTGAGTGCCCAGTTGCCTGCCGTTGACATAAACGGTGGCCTCCCAGTCCACGGCCCCAAAATTCAACATCACCCGCTGGCCCTTCCAGGCGGCCGGGATGCGGAAAGAGCGGCGATACCACAATCGCTGGTTTTCATTGACCATCTTCATCACGCCGGACAGGGCGGATTCAATGGGGAAAGGGACGAGAATCTGGCCGTCCCATTGCGAGGGGCGCGGGGCCTGACGATCGGTAATGGCATAATCCCAAAGGCCGTTGAGATTTTGCCATCGTTCGCGCACCAGTTGCGGGCGGGGATATTCAGGATGCACCTTGTCGGGCTTCACGTCCTTGGCCCAGCGGGTCATCAGGCGGCCCTTGGCAGGTTGCCAGGCGGCCGACAAGGCGGCCGAACTGCTGCCGAGGAGCAGGGCCAGCAGGAAGACCTTGAGAAGGATGGCATTGTTACGAAGGTTGGCTTGCATAGCGTGGTGTTGTTTCTGTTGCATGGTTCTAGAATTCAAGGCTTGGGAGAAACTTTCCATTCCAGCAGGCCGGCGGAGTAACCGGGCTGAAGCTGGATTTCGAGCCGCAAGGCGGTGGTGGTCACCGGTGCGAAGGTCACCTTGTTGTAAGCGTCCTTGCGAACAGTGTATTCATTTTCAGTCTGGACGGCCTTCCACGCTTGCCCGTCGCGGTAAAGCACACGCCAGGCAGCGGGGACACGACAACTGCCCCGGCCGGTATCATCAAACCAATAAACTTCCGTGGCTGCCACGGTGGCGGTTTGGGGAAAGTCATACTGGACCCATTCTTGCGTGCCGCGGTGATCCCAGAAGGTCAGGCGGGGAATATCATGATCCCCACTATTTTTAGGCTCCAGGCCGTCATGGGCGGCGGCGGCCGTATCCAGGTGCCAGACGTGCGAAGCAGACACTTTGCTCATACCTGCCAAGGTGGGGGGCGGGGGCACCTGGGCGCGATCTGGAGTGCGGGGGAGCCAGACAGTCATTTCGCCGACGCCGCGGTGATTCCAGGCGTAATAGGGGACTAACATAATTTCCGTGGGTTGAGTGACCACGCGGCCGTCGGTGGCACGTGTGACCGCCTGGCCGCGGGCCTTGACCACCGTCACCCCATGCAACAAACCCGGCCGCCATTCCGTGCGCAGCGGGGCCTGATCATCCAACACCAGATTGAGGGCGCGGCCTCCGTTGTCCAAGGCTTCCGCGCAATACACCACGGGGCCGCGTTCGATGGCCACCCGGCCTTCATTATCCTTCACCGCCGGATGAGCCACGACACGACGCGGCGGCATGGGCAGGGTCAACTCCACGACGTCGCCACTGCGCCAGGTGCGGTCAATGACCGCAAATCCCTTGTCCAATTGCAGCGGCTGGGAGCGGCGGTTGACGGTCAGGCGGGGCGCGGCGTTGTTGGCCGGCTCGTCCAGGTAGCGGTACAAATCACTGGGTACGGGTTGTTGACGGGCCCAGCCGGGAATGCGCACGTGCAGGGCAAAGCGGGTGGCACGTTGCGGCTTGACGGTGATGCGGACGGTTTCTTCCCAGGGATAGCGGGTGGTTTGTTCCAGACGCACTTTTTGTCCGTTGATTTCCATCTCTCCACTGCCGCCGATGAACAGGTTCACGTAAGCGTTATTGCCGCGCAGGGCGTAGATGTAACCGGCGATCGAAGGGATGAAACGCACCACGTTCACCGGACAGCAGGAGCAGCCAAACCAGGCCTGCCGTTCATTGGAGCCGTGGTTGAATTTCGTGCGCCCATCGGCTTCCAGCGGATTGGGGTAAAAGAAGCGATCCCCGCTGAAGGAAACCCCGGACAAGAAACCGTTGTAGATGACACGTTCCAAAACGTCGAGGTATTTGGTGTCGCCGTGCAGCAGGAACATGCGATGGTTCCACAGGGCGTTGGCGATGGCCGCACAGGTTTCCAAATAGGCCGTTTTATTGGGCAGCTCGTATTTATTGCCAAACGCCTCTCCCTCCGGGCGGGCTCCAATGCCGCCCGTCAAATGCATCTTGCCGGAGACCACGTCCTCCCAGATGCGGCCAATCGCATCAATGTAAGCCCGCTCCCCGGTAATGGCGGCCACGTCCGCCATGCCGGAGTACATATAGCCGGCGCGGACGGCATGGCCCACGGCCTCTTTTTGCTCAATGACCGGCACATGGTCCTGGCTGTATGGGCCGTAGAGCTTGTGCGTTTCCGGGCGGCCGCGGATGTCCAACAGGTATTTGGCCAGGTTGAGGTATTTTTTCTCACCCGTCACGCGATAGAGTTTGACGAGGCCGATTTCAATTTCCTGATGCCCCGGCGGGTATTGCACCTTGCCTGGGCCAAACGTCTCGCAGAGAAAATCCGCGTTTTTAAGGGCCACGTTGAGGAGGGAGCGTTTGCCTGTGGCCTGGAAATGGGCCACGGCGGCCTCATAAAGATGTCCCACATTATACAATTCATGACTGTCCTTAAGGTTGCTCCATCGGGTCGGCCCGGACATCGCCGGCATTTTGTCTGGCGGGAAGAGCCGCCGGGCGGTGTACAAGTATCCATCCGGTTCCTGGGCGGCGGCAATCTTGGTGATGAGCTCGTCCAGATATTTGTCCAATTTGGGATCCGGCTGCATGGCCAGGATGTATGCCGCGCCCTCGATGACCTTGTACACGTCGGAGTCATCAAAGGGGATCCCTTGGAAGGACCCCGGCATGAGGCCGCCCGCCTTGGCAAAATTATCAATGCGGCCGGTCTCCTCGCATTTCTTGAAGTCATACCAGACCGTCACATGACGGTTGGTTTCGAAACGCGGAGACCAAAAGGAATCCTGCACGGTCACCGCGGTGAAGGGAACCGGTTGATAGGGATAATCCTGGGACTGGGCAGCGCCAACAAGCCCGGTGAGCATGCCCCACGCCGTCAGGGTGATGGTTAGATGTTTCATGTGCGCTTTCAACGATCTGCAAATTGCCAGCCGCTTGAGAGGATGTCACGCCGAAGTGATGGCACTACGGCGCTTCCAACACTTTCCATTCGAGGATGCCGCCGGAGTACTTGTTTTGCAGTTGGACCTCCAACCGCAGTCCCTCCGTGAGGACGGCATCAAAGCGTACTTCATTCCAGGCATCGCGTTGGACGCCGGCGGGGCTGGGATTCTTCACCGGCTGCCATTGTCCATTCTGGCGATAAAGGATGCGCCAGGAAGCCGGCACCCGGCATTGCCCCACGCCGGTGTCATCAAACCAATACACCGCCACCCCCGCCACGCGGCGCGGTTGATCAAAGTTGTATTGCACCCATTCCTGCGTGCCCCGGTGATCCCACCAGGTGAAGCGTGGGATGTCATGGTCGTTGGAATTGACCGGTTCCAAACCGTCGTGAAGCGCGTCAAGGGTGTCCGAGGGATTAACATGGGAGGCCAGCGGTTTGAAGGGCGAGGGGCGGGGTTTCGGTGGCTCGATCCATTCGTGTCCCCCGGTGGTGGTGACGGTGGGAAAGCAGGCGATGCGCAGGCGGGCGGCGCCCATGGGAATGAGCGTCACAGTTTCCAACGGTTCAGCGGTACGTGCTGGGCTGGCTTGCAACGGGTTCACCATGTTGCGGACGTCCATCTGCCACGCCGGTATTTTGCGCGCGGGCACCCGTACCAGAAGCGGCGCAGACTCGGCGGTCCACGGTTGCCTGGCCAAGGGTCCGGGGCGCCGCACCAATTCCAGGACGGAGGCGGGGTTGGTCTCAGGCAAGGCCAGGCCGTAATTCCAGGCCGTGGTGGGAAAGACCTCCCATTCCGGCCAGTTGGGGTGACGATGGCCATATTTTTCCCAGCGCTCCCCAATCTGCAGCGAAAAACTTAACGGGCCATAGTCCACGGAGACCGCGTTTTTCTGCGCTTTCCACGTGCGGACAGCCAGGCGCATGGGCAGCCGTAATACGAGAGTATCCCCGTTTTGCCAGGTGCGGTTCAATGCCACATAACCGCGTTGTGGAGCTTTGAAAGGAATGGGGCGGCCATTCAGGGTGATGGTCGGACGGGCACACCAGGCTGGCAGCCGCAGGTATAAGGGAAAAGCCACCGCGCCGGGGGTTTGCAGGGTGAAGGTGACCGTGTCGCTGAACGGATAGTCCGTGCGTTGCTGCACGGTCACCTCCTGCCCGCTGCTCCCCACCCTGGCCTTGACGTCGCAATCGGCATATAAAGAGGCACACAAACCGCGGTCTGCAGTGGCCAGCCACAGTTCTTCGGCATAATACGGCCAACCGTGCGAGACGTTGTGCTGACAGCAGCGGTACACCTCAAAAGGGCTGTAGGAAAACATTGTCCCGCTGTTTTGAATGCCGGGGGCTTTGTTGTGCCGGTCCAGTTGCACCTGATTGGCGCTGGTGATGTAGTGCAAAGCCCGATGGTCCGGGGTCAGGGCCGCCGGGAAATTGTTGAAGGCGATCTCCTCGCAGCGTTCCGCCCAAACTGGATCGCCGGTGATGCGGGTCAGCATTTGAAAACTGTGGGTGAACTCGACGATGCCGCAGGTCTCGATGCCACCACGTGGATCAACATAACCGGGACGGCAATTTTCATCGCCCACAAAACCGCCCCCGGGAAACTGCCCATAGAGGGACATGACCTGCTGGTAATTGCGCTCCGGGGCCTCCCGATGCAGCAAACTGCCGCTCTGTAGAAAGTGAATGGCGGGCGTTCGGAATCCCTGGGCGATGTTCACGTTGTGCCAGTTGTGCACGCCGGTGGTCCAGTCCTGCATGTTCTCGAAAATCTTACGGGCCAGGTCGAGCAGGAAGGCGTCGCCCGTGCGATGATAAAGCCAGTAAACACTTTCCAGGTTGTCGCCAAAACGCATCCGGGGCCAATAGCCGGCGCCGAAGGTTTCTGGTGGCAGTTGGTTTTGCCAGCGGAAATAACGGGTCATGCAGGTGAGCACGCGGGTGTCGCCACTGTATTCGTAGTAGGACTGCAGAACATTGAGCATGACCATGTGGGGCCACAGGTCGGGGCGGCCCTGCAGGGATTTCTGCAATTCCCGCGGGCCAAACCATCCCGTATCGTCCTGACTGGCAAGCATGGCCTCGATCCAGATTCTGGCCTCCTTGATCAACTCCTGGTCCTGCAACACATAACCCAAATCGCCGAAACCCTTGAGCCAATAGGGCAATTCCTCCCATGCGCTGTGTCCGCGTCCATCCCGGGCGAGCCAGGCATGATTCTCCTTGCGCAGCCAGGGAGAGATTTCTGCCAGACGGCCCACCATGCCTTCGCGGTCGAGTTCCAGTTGATGCCGCAGCCAGCCACGGGGCTGAATGCTGCCGATGGGCAGTTTTATAAAGGGGACCGGTCGCAACGGGGCGCGGCTGCCCACGTACCAGGGGTTCTGCTCCCCAACCGGCGCCCGGGAATAAACGCTCACCGAGGCGGCGGACACAGTGCCCATGGCAGCCACCCAAATCCCCAAACACCACAAAAGCGCCGGCATGATTCGCCGGCCATCGAGGGCTGTCGTTGGCACGTGCATGGCCTCAATTTGCCATGTTCCCGGGCCGGGGACAATGAGGTTGCCGGTCAATAACTTAAGAAATCGGGTCACTTTGGAATTGGCCTGCGATATCAGACTCTGCCCCCGTCAGAAAGTCTGCCATGGGCAAGCTTGCGCGGTGGAGCCGATGGGCTATCATTAACGCAGCCCATGTTGCAAACTCACCCAAAGTTACGGCGGGCGCTTTGGGCCATGTTATGCCCATGGCTCATCGCTCTGGAGACGGGCGCGGCTGAATTTCCGCGGGCGGATTATGTTTTGCTGATTTCCTTTGATGGCCTGAGCGGGACGCATTTGCAGGCGTATCTGCAAACGTCCCCGGATAATTTCCCGAATTTCCGGCGGCTCCTGCGCGAGGGGGCCGGGACCTTAAACGGGCGCTGCGACTACTATGCCTCGGAGACGGTCCCCAATCATACTTCAATGCTTTTGGGACGGCCGCTTTATCGGCCGGAGGGGTGGCCGGACGATGCGTGGCACGGGTATTGGAACAACGGTTGGACGGCCGGCGAAAATTATCACCAGCATGGCAACACCAATGGCATCTATCTGCCGAGCGTGTGGGATGTGGTGCATGACCATGGCCTGCGCACGGCCTGCATCGTGAGCAAGACCAAGCTGCTCATCTGCGCCGAGAGTTATGACGCGATTCGCGGCGCGCCCGATGAGGTGGGTGAGGACAACGGACGCAATAAAGTGGATTATGTCCTGAATTTTCCATGGAGTTTCTACTCCAACAACCGCTGGGGGATTTTGAGGGCAGTGACGAATTACCTGAACGATGTTCCCACCCATTTTTCGTTCATTCATTTTGCAGATTTGGACTACCTGGGGCACACCTTCGGTTGGAGCAGCGTTTCCTGGAGCAATGCATTGATTGAAATTGACGGCTGCCTCGGGCAATTGATGGCCTACCTGGAGAATCATCCAGCCATGAGCAATCGGACCGCCCTGATCATCACTTCAGATCACGGAGGCGGGGTGCCTGATTATTCGCATACCGATCCCCAATTTGCCCTCAATTACACCATTCCCTTTTTGGTGTGGGGTCCGGGCTGGCCGGCGGGGCGCAACCTTTACACGCTTTGCAGCAACCGTTTTGACCCCGAAACTTACCGCGTGGATTACCTGGCCCCCTTGCAACCCATTCGCAACGGCGACGCCGCCAACCTGGCCCTGGCCATGCTCGGCCTGCCTCCGGTGCCGGGGGCGCCACTTCGTATGGGGCGGGGAGAACCTCGCCTTGAATTAAACGTGACGCGCCACCCGGATAAACTGGTGGTGCGCTGGCCGGCGCCGGCGGGCGGGTACCGGCTGGAAAGCGCGCCGCGCCTCGGGGATCCGGGCGCTTGGCAGCCAGTCTTGGAGGGCGTGATGGTGGACGAAGTGGACTGGCAGAAGATTCTGATCTGGCAACCGCAGGAGGATGCACCCATGCGGTGGTTTCGGTTGCGGTGGGATCCCTGAGGAATTCAGGTTAATCAGCCTTCTGCTCGCGGTAGGCCAGAGCTTTCTGCGACATGGAATCCACATTCAGAAAGAACTGGGCATGGTTCTGGCCGCCCTCCACCACCCAGATGGCTTCCGCCAGGGCCCCGGCAGAGGGTAGCAATTGGGCCAGCCGGTTGGTTTGCGCAAGCAGCAGCTCTTCGTTAAAACGATAGCCTTCCTTGCCAGGAGTCACGGCCAGATACAGCATGTCCATCTCCACTAAATCATTGAAAAAGTGAGTCCCCAGGGAAATGTCGGGAATAAGACCTTCATGCATCAAGGCCAGCTCGCAAATGACGGAGACGGTGTTGATTTCCGCAAAGGAGACCGGCACGCCCAGCGAGGGCATGGACGTGCCCCAGCGGCCCGGGCCGATAATCATGATGGTCGGCCGCCGTTCCGCATGCAAATGGGTGAGCCGTCCCACCGTGCGCGCCACGGAATAGCGCTGGCTCATGCTCATTTGTGAATAAACCCGCGGGACAACATAGATAATCTGGTCCACCTCCGTCGCCAGACTGTGCCCGATGATGGGGCCCGAGGATTCCAGCACCACATCCTGGGGCTGGATGTGGCCCGGAATCCGCACCCGGCTGCCTTCACCGCGGATTTTCACCTGGAAGGGCCGGCATTGCAGCAAGTTGATGCGATACTGCCCGTTGGGAAGAAAATTCACGGTGAATTCGACATCCACCGGATAATCATACGCCTCCTCCAGGGTGCGCAGCATTTCGCGCAAGTCCGTGGCGAGGGGCGTTTGCGCCAGCAGTGGATCAAAATTAAGCACCCAGTCGCCCTCCCCACTTTGTCCTTCGGAGGCCAGCCAGTCGCGCAGTGAGGCCGGCAGTTGCGGAGCGAGTTCTCGGAATTCGCGGGAAGTGAGTTGATTGGCGGCCAGGTCGAGCAAATCAGCGCGGCGTTGCGTGAATTGACGGGCAATGCCGCCTTTGGCATCGGGTTGTTTGAGCGGCACATTCAGGGCCACCAGGCGGGTGTAGTCATCCTCGGTGCGGTCCACGGCCCGGGTGCCCAGACCAAAAACCAGCCGCAACACCCCCGCCCGCGGGTCAATATCCTCATGCCAGACAAACGGGTTGAACGAGAAGCCCACCCCCGCCAGGTGGGGAAAATACGTGGTGCCGAACATCTCGCCGGATACCCGCTGCACAAGCAGCGCCATTTGTTCATCGCGTTCAAGCAGGCCATGATGCCGGCGATATTCCAGGCCCTCCCGGCTCATGGTGCTGGCATATACAGTGCGCACGGCCTGCATGAATGCCTGGAGCCGTTCTTCGGGCGAGCCTTGGTTGGCGCAGAAGACACTCTCATATTTGCCGGAAAAGGCATTGCCGTAATTGTCCTCCAGCAAGCTGCTGGAGCGGACAATGATGGGGGACTGGCCAAAATATTCGAGCATCTCCTCAAACTGCTCGGTAATGAAATCCGGAAATTCGCCCTCCAAGATTTTCTGACGGGCCAGTTCGGCGTTCTGCAGGAGCACTTCAAAATCCTTCTGGCGGCGTCGCAGCCACCAGCAGCCGTTCTGCACCAGATAAGTGTAAAATACGTCGGAGCCGATGAAGAACGAATCATGACCTTCGAGTTTCTGCCACAAGTCCGGCCGTTTTTGGCGCAATACGGCGCGGGCGAGCAGCATGCCCAGGGATTTGCCGCCGATCAGCCCTGTGCCAATCATGCGCTGCATGACTTCAATGAGATCGGCCAGGCTCAGGTATTGTTGGGCCAGCGCAATGAACCGCTCCTCGCGCGTCAGCACCATTTTCACCAGGCGCTGGAAAAAGGCCTGGGCTTCGGCGTTGGATTTGCGGCCTTGCTGCACGGCCTTCAGGGTGGCTTGTGCTTGGCGAAAGGTGCGCACCCAGACCCCCAGACGATGCACACTGAAATCCAGCCAAGGCTGCGGCACGCTAGCCAGGATTTCCGTGATCACCGCGCTGTTTGTGACCGGCTTGAATTCCTGGCCCTCCCAGGCGTGTAGCATGTACATGGTGGGCGAGTGCCGCTGCCACACCTTTTGCGGGTGGATATAAAGCTGGTCGCGCTTGCGGTGCACTTCGAGCACGACTTGGGCTGTGTTGTGAATGGGATCGGTGGCGTGAAAGGAATGATGATCCTTGCGCAGGCCGAAATACGCGATCGTCTTCAAGTCATACAAAAAGGGGCAGGTGATGCGGAAGAAATTGCCCAGCATGCGGTCGCTGTACCAGTCCGCCGCCAGGTCGCTCAGCATGTCAAACACGTAGCAGGCGCCCAGCCCCTCAGCCTCGATGACATCCAGAATTTCCCCGACAAATTTTTCGAACCCGTCTTCCGGACGCAGCCGCAGGTATTTCCCCCCCTGCCCGGGCGAGATCAGTTCGGCATGGCGTCCAAAGCGAAAATAAACCAGGGGCCGCCGTTGGCGAAGGCACTCCTCCCAGAAAGGCAGCACAAAAGGCCGGTACTCATCCACCGTTTCCACCTGCCAAACCACGTTGTCACCGGCTTGAAGGTTTTGCAGGGTCCGGTCCAAACCGGGCAGGCCGGTGGAGAAAAAACTCAAATCACGGTTGTGAGAATCGGGGGGGACGGCGGCTGCCGGATGCGAAGCGGTGGTCATCGTAAAAGTTTGCCGTAGCGTTGGACGGGTTTCTGCCCGTCAGGTTTGGGGGTCCAGATATCCTGCCAGCGCAGGTTGCAGTCGCGCACCATCTGGAAGCAATAATCCAAATCTCCCACCTCACGCCCGCCGTTGTTGGTGCCAAAGGTGAATTTACACCCGGCGGCTTTGGCCATTTTAATGAAGGCGGCACTGGGCAGCTTGTACCGGGCGTTGATCTCTATGGCCACGCCATTGGCGGCGGCGGCATCCACGACGCGTTTCATGCGCTCGGCGGTCCACAGCGTGTCATATTCTGCGGCCAGAACCTCGGGCAGGAACGTGGGGTTGACGTAAATGTCCACCGCTTCACGATTTAGAATTTCCACGGTTTTCTCCACCAACAAATCCATGAAGGCCTGCTTATCACGGATTTCACCCACTTCCTCCTTGATCCACAAGCGCATGCGTTTGCCCTGCCGGTCAGTGAAGGTCATGGAGTCGGTGAATACATAGTCAAATTTGGCCACGGCCTCGGGGGAGAACATGTTCACCCATTCGCGGCCCTCAGCCTGCATGGCCAGGAAAACGGGCTGCCCCTTCATTTCCTGGAGGAATTGGTCAATGCCAGCGTCATTGGTGATGGCAAAACCAACTCCGCAGTTGACGGCCACCCCGTAAAAGACCCCCGAGCGACGCGATTCGGCCAGCGCCTCAGGCAGGGTGAGGCCGCCCTTGAGATGCATGTGATAGTTGACCACGGGGTAGTTGGCCGCGCCCAGCCGCAGCACCGAGCGGTCATGCTCGGTCATGGCAAATTCGCGGATGTCCTCGGGGGGTGCGGCATCGGGCAGGCGCCGCACGCGAAGACCGCGAAACCACACTTTGCTTTTGGGATCGTGGCATTGAAGGGCAAAAGTGCCCTCGCCCAGGCGGCGCCCGGGACGCTCTGGATTGGCGAAGGGGGGGGTAGGCTCCAAATAATCCACCACCAGCGTGCCATTGACCCGAATTTGGACGCGTTTGCCGCTGACCCGGACGGCCATTTTGAACCATTCTTCATCTTTTACCAGGGCCTTGTACACGTTGCGCACACCGTAAAGGCTGCCGGTAAGTTTATTCTCGCGGTAATCGCCCTCGCCGTGGCGGGCGTTGTGGATTTGCACCTCCAGGCCGGCGCCTGGAAAACCTTTCTCTTGAAAACGGCTGTGAAAGAACACCCCGCTGTTGGCCAGGGCTCCGGCCTTGGCCTCGAATTCCAGCTCGAAGTTCTTGAACGATGCCCCCCCATCCGGGCCGACATAAAAGAGGTGTGCACGCGGGCCATCGGCCACGATGCAGCCAGCTTCAACTTTGAAAGAACCCGGGTTTTCACTGGCCCGCCAGCCATTCAAGGTTTGTCCGTCAAACAAGGACTGCCAATCGGTTGATTCTGCGGCGAACAGACCACAGACCAGGAACAGACATCCCATGACAATCAGGCCGGTCTTCCGGCAGGCGAGGTGCAATGTTTTCATCGCCCGCATCATGGGCAGAAAAAACAGTGCTGGCAAGGTTGGAGGTGGACTGCCTGACCTGATTACTCCGCGAAAACGTCAGATGCTGCAGAGACGGTTATTGTTCAGCCGTTGGCTGAGGCCTGCCTTTATGCTTCCTGCAGGGGTTGGGGGCTGCCAGCAGCAATTTCCTTGACCTGGTTCAGCCGGCTGCCATGCTGGCGGCAACAAGCATTGATGTATGAAATTACGCATTCCTAGTCTTTGTTGGCCTGGTGTTGCCATATTGGTGACATTGGGTGGGCTGCCAGTGTTTGGCGCGAGCGATGTGGCGCCGCCCTTCTACGGCGATCCGCCGGATGAAAATCATCCCTGGGCGGTGCATGACCGCAACCGGCCCCTGCCGCCGGTGGTGACGCCCGGCACCTTTAGCACGCAGGAGCAGGCGGGCAAGCCGCCGTCGGACGCGATCATCCTGTTTGACGGTACGGATCTTTCCAAGTTTTCGGATAACAAGGGCAATCCAGTGAAGTGGGTGGTGCGGGATGGCTACATGGAGGTGACGCCTGGCTCCGGAGAAATTCGTTCCCGCGAAGAATTTGGCGACTGCCAACTGCACATCGAATGGTGCGCCCCCACCAAAGTGGAAGGCTCCGGGCAGGGCCGCGGCAACAGCGGCGTCTTTCTGCCGGGCGGCCTGGAAATCCAGGTGCTGGACAATTACAACAACCCCACTTACGCCGACGGCACGGCTGGCGCGTATTATGGGGTCATGCCCCCTTTAGTTAATGCCGTGCGCCCGCCCGGACAGTGGCAGGTTTATGACATTGTGTTCCGCCGCCCCGTGTACAAGGAGGGCAAGGTGGTGGATCCTGGTTATGTCACCGTGTTTCTCAATGGGGTGTTGGTGCAAGATCATACCCCCCTGGAAGGCCCGGGCGGCCACATGGGACGCTCCCGGGCGCGGCCCTTCCCGGAAAAGGGGCCGCTGCGCCTGCAAGACCACGGAAATCCCACCCGCTTCCGCAATATCTGGTATCGCCCGCTGCCGCCGCGGCCATCGCAGGGTGGCACGGATGGTTTCCTGACCCCCGAGGCCACGCTGGCGAAGCGCAAGGAAATTGCGGCCGGCATCCGCGCCAACGCGGCCAAGGCCGCCAATCCGGCCGACCCGGTTCCGGAATTGCGGTTGTGGATGGAGTCCCTGGTGTATGAAGTGGAGCCGTCCGCCTTGCAAAAGGTGGAGCAGATGGCGACGGCCTATGTGAAGAGTTTGAAGGCCTTGCCGCCGGAAAAGCTGCAGGGCAAGCGCGACGAAGCCCGGAGCCTGCGTGATGCTTTCCGGTATCTGGTGCGGGCCAAAGCTATTACCAATGAGTTCGGGCCCAAAGTGGCGCTGGAGGACCTGATCCGGGAGCAGGGGTGGGACAAACAGAAGAAATAGTCGCCGTCCCCAACGCAGTGTTGCCGCCCCCACCGCGCCCGTGCGCGGTGGGGGTTTTTTAATGCCCGTCAAAGGCTTCCTCAGGTATCAGCGTTGATTGTCAAGTTGCAGGATGGCGCCCAGGATTTTGGAGCGCACTGTGCTCTGCGTGCGGGGCGAGGTGAGCTTGCCCTCATAACGGTGAGTCACATAAAAGGTGTCTATGGCCGCCCCTTTTTCCGTGGTAATGCGCGCCCACGAAACATCCAGACCGGCATCAGCCAGAGCCATGGAAATGGCGTAGAGCAGTCCCAGACGGTCTTCGGTGATGATGTCAATGACAGTGGCGGTTTTGGCGCTGTCATTGTCAATCTGAATCCGGGTGGGCAGGCGTTCACCGCCCACGGCGCAGTACAGACTGGCGCCCAGCTTCTGGCGGTGAATCGCGGCGTACAAATCCACATCTCCCCGCTCCAGCACGCGGTTGAGCAGGTGGGTGCATTGCTCCCGTTGTTCCTTGCTCACCGGCCCGCCCGCCCGGGCGTCGGTGACGTAAAAGGTGTCCAGCGCAATACCGTCGGCGCGGCTGTAGATCTGGGCGCTCAAGATGTTCAAACCGCTGGCGCTGCATGCCCCGGCGATGCGGCTGAAGAGGCGGGGGCGGTCCCAGGTGCACAACTTCAGCTCCGTACAGCCACGATCCGGCAGGGGCGTCCAGTGGAGGATGGGACGCAGCGAGGCCAGGCCACTGTCCAGGTCTTCATCCACCGCGCGGCGCATGAATTGATGGGCCAGTTCCAAATCCAGCAGGATTTCCTGCGGGGTGCATTGCTGAAAATAACGCACGGGAAGATGTTGGAAATGGGCGTAGAGTTCCTCCTCGGCAATATGCCGGGGCAACTGCCGGGCCAGTTCCAGGGCGAGCAGTTGTCGGTGTTTCTCAGCCTCCTCGGCGGGCGGCCGGATGCCGCGCAGGTAATCGGACGTCTTTTGGTAAAGCTGCCAGAGCAGTGAATCCTTGAAACCATTCCACAGCTTTTCGCTGGTACCCAGGAGGTCCGCCACCGTGAGCAGGGTCAGCAGGCGAAGTTGTTCTTCGGTTTCAATGATTTGAGCAAAATGAGCGATGACCTGGGGATCGTTGAGGTCGCGCCGCTGGGAGATGCGGGCCATGTCCAGGTGGTGTTGGATCAAGTGGCAGAGCTGCCGCGTCGCGGCCCCGTCCAGGGCCATCCGTTGGGCAAAATTGCGCGCCAGACGCGCGCCAACTTCGGCATGGTCCGAGGTGTTACCGGCTTTGCCCGCGTCATGCAATAGCAGCGCCAAATTCAGCAAATACGGCTTTTCCACGGCGCGCAACAAATCCCCGTACCGCAGGAAGGGTTCAGTCTTGGCCTCCCAAATGACGTCGAGTTTTTCCAGGCACACCAGCGTGTGTTCATCAGCGGCGTACTGGTGATAGAATTCGTGTTGCACCAGGTTGGTGAGCCGGCCGAATTCCGGCACATATTTGCCCAGCAGTCCAACCTCATGCATCTGACGCAGGATGGCTCCCACGCTGCCGCGGTGGTTCAAGATTTCCAAAAAGGTTTCGCGCACGCGCGAGCTGTTGAGAAAACCACGGTTGACGAGGGGCAGCTTGTTGCGCATCAACTGCACCAGTTCAGGTTCAAAGATGAGGCCGCGCTGTTGTGCCAGTAAAAAAGCCCGCATGAGGCGATGGGGGGCCTCGTCAAAGATGCGGGAGGAGGCGGCCCCCATCTGGCCGCCTTGAATGCGGAATCCATCCACCACGGCGGGCTGCCTGCTTTTGCGCCACAGGCGGGGCAGGCTTTTAAGGAGGCGGTTTTCCTGGGGGGCAAGCGCGAGACGCTGCTCGACGGTGCGGGTGATGAGGTAAATATTGCGGGTATGGGTGTAATACTCACGCATGAAGTTCTCAATCCGCACCCACGCCGAGCGCTCCTTGAAGCCGAGGTGCCAGGCGACTGTGGGTTGATAATGCTTGGTCAGGATGTCTTGGGGACGCGGACTTTGATAGTGCAGCTCGGTGCGCACTCGCAGCAGGTAATCATAAGCGGCCTGTAGATCCCGCGCCTCGGCCGGATACACCATCTTCGCCTTGACCAGCTCCTCCAACTGGCCGACTCCATACTTGAAGTAGGTCATCCAGAGCAGGTTCTGGTAATCCCGCAGCCCGCCACAACCATTTTTGAGGTGCGGTTCCTGCATGACCGGCGAATTGCCAAATCGTTGTCGCCGGGCGGCCTGGTCGGCCAGGCGGGCAGCGATGTACTCCGCTTCGCGGCCTTTAACACACCGTTTAAGCAACTGGGTTTTCAGCCGTTGAAAAAGTTTTTCGTCACCACAGAGAAAACGGGCCTCAATCAAGGCGGTTTTGGATTGCATCTCCTTGTTGGCCTCGGCCACGCATTCCTCGATGGTGCGGGTGGCATGGCCCACCTTGAGCCCCAAATCACTTAATATACCCTCCCCAATCAGGGCCAGGGCTGGATGGGCTGGGCCGCGGCCGGGCGGCCGATCTTGCAGGAAGAGCAGGTCCACGTCGCTCCACGGATTCAATTCACCCCGCCCATAGCCGCCCACGGCGATCAGGGCCAGCGGTTGCCACTCCGCGGGTTTGGCCAGGGCTTGCAAGGCCGCGAACAGATTCTTGACCACCAAATCCAGCATCGCTGCGCGGGCCCGGCAAACTTCCTGCCCACCCCCGCCGTTGCGGTGGAGGATTTTCAACCGGTGTGATTGGATTTTAAGGAAATGACGATAGCGCGCCAGTTCTTGTGCCGGGTGCCGTCCAGGTGGCAATACCAGTCGGGCCGCTTCTTCCGTCATTTTTTCAAGCCAGCCAGCCATGCGCACGTAAGGTAGGCCCTCCGGGGTTATTTAGGCAAGCACAGCAGCGGCTAGCTTTGCCCTAAGAGCGAATGCACCTGCCGGACAAGGCTTGAAAAGAATTAATTCAGACTTGCCCGGAAGGTGGTAAGGGCACTTGGGCTGGCTTTTCTGCTGTTGACCCCCTGCACACCGCCAGGAAACCAGCAGCCTTGTCCAAGGTCTCGGCGTACTCCGCTTCGGGGACGGAGTCGGCAACGATCCCTGCACCCACGGCGAAATACACGCGCCCGGCATGGCACACGGCGGTGCGGATGGTGATGCTGAGCTGGCTCTCGCGGTTGAAACCAAGATACCCCATGCAGCCGGTATAAACCCCCCGTACCACCGGCTCCAACTCATCAATGATTTGCATGGCGCGGATTTTTGGGGCGCCGGTGATGCTGCCACCCGGAAAACAGGCCGCCAAGGCCGCGGCATGGGTCACTGACGGGCGCAATTCGCCTTCGATGGTGGAGACCAGGTGTTGGACGTGGGCAAAACGTTCCAAGCGTGCCAGGTCGGGGACTTGCACGCTGCCGTATTCGCAGACTCGTCCGAGATCGTTGCGCAGGAGGTCCGTTATCATGACCAGCTCGGCCATTTCCTTGGGGCTGGTTTGAAGTTCGTAGGCCAATTGGGCGTCGCGGGTGGCATCCGTGCCCCGCGGCCGGGTGCCCTTGATGGGGCGGGTGGTAATGTGCCTGCCGGTAAGACGCAGGAATTGTTCGGGAGAAGAAGAGGCCACCTGAAAATCTCCGGCATTGAGCCAGGCGGCGAAGGGGGCAGGGGAGACGGCCTGGAGGCGTTGATAAAAGGCAAACGGCGAGGTGGACAGGGGCGCCTGCAGGCGGTGAGAGAGGTTGACCTGATATATATGGCCGTGGCGAATGAACCACTGCGCGCGCTCCACAGCACGCAGAAACTGATCACGAGTCAGGGTGGAATGAAGCGCTTCGGAGGGCGGGAGGCTTATCGGTTTATCGCATGGCTTCTGCCCCACGCTATTATCCAACAGGGCCATCCAGGCCTCCTGTTGGCGGCGGGCTTCGGCCACGTCCTGGGTGCCGTCAGGCCGGAGACCGGTGGCCACAATCCACGCGCGGTGGGTGGCATGATCCACCACCAGCAGGCTCGGGTAAAATCCCACCCAACACTCGGGCAGGCCTAGATCATCCATGGAAATGCGGGTGAGGCAGGGCTCAACAAAGTGTTTAAGTTCGTACCCCCAGAAACCCATGGCAGCCCCGAGGGGGAAAGGGCAATCAGGTTCATCCGCCAGCTCGAAACGCTCCCACCAGGCATTGAGCACCTGCCAGGGATTGCCAAAAACTTCCGTGGTGTGGGAGCAGGAGCTGATAAGGCAACGGTTGCCCCAGCTACGCAAAACCAGCATCGGCCGCGCCGCAAACAGGGAATACCGCGCTCCGCTGGGGCCGGTGAGGGTGCTCTCCAGGAAAAGACTGCCGGGCTGGCCGGCCAGACAGGCCGTCAGGCTTTCCACGTCGGGAAAGCCATTCAGTTCTGACACGAGCACGCTCACGCGCTGAGGCTTTGCACCAACTGCGGGTTGCCGGGCAGCTCGCGCAGGGCGATGCGCCCTACTGACTTGTCGGAGCTGATCACCGCCAGGCTGCAACGCTCCGGTCGAAAATAGCGGGCGGCCACAGCACGCATCTCCGCGGCGGTGACGCGGCTCAAAGCGGCTTTCACCTCTACCGGCGGCAGGAAATCATTCAGCCCCAGGCATTGTTCCCCCAAATTCATCATCTGGCTTTCAGTGTTTTCCAGGCTGAGGTCTATCTGGCCCAGGAGGTAATCGCGGGCGCGCCGCAGCTCCGCCGGGCGCAGCGCATGTGTGGCCAGGTCTTCCAGCTCCCGCCAGATCAATTCCAGCGCCGGTCCGAGCTTTTCAGCGTCCAACCCGCCGGCGATGACCAGGTCGCCGGTGTCGGCAAAAAAACTAACCGAACTCTGGATGGAATAGGCCATGCCGGAGTCTTCCCGCAGCTTCTGAAACAGGCGCGAGCTCATGTTCTCGCCCAGCACCACGCTCAGCAGTCGTAAAGCCCAGCGGGCCGGGTCATGGCGGGAGCAGGTGCGCAGTCCCAGGGCAAACTGGGTTTGCTCGGTCTTGCGCCAGTGCAGATGAACCACCGGACCTTGAGGCCGGCCGGCGGCAGGCGCAAAAGCGGGTGGGGTGCCGGAGGCAAACTTGCCGGCCAGGGCCCTCACGGCCCGCAGAGCCTGGGCATGGGTGATGCGGCCGGCAGCACAAATCAACGTATTGCCCGCGCGGTAATGTTCACGCAGAAAGGTGGTAAGATGCCGCCGGCCCATGGCATCCAGCGTCTCAAAGGTGCCGGTGATGGGCCGGCCCAGCGGCTGGCCCGGCCATTGGAGCGCGTTGAGCAGCTCCAGGACGTATTGTTGCGGCTCATCAAAATATTGGGCCACTTCCTCCTTGATGACTTCGCGCTCCTTCCGAATGTCCTCCGGGGCAAAACGGCTGTGGAGGTACATATCCGTGAGGACATCCAGCAAATCCTCGAAGCATTCATGCCGGGCCTTGGAATAAAAGCAGGTGCTTTCTTCGCTGGTGAAGGCGTTGAGATAGCCCCCAATCCCCTCCACGGCTTGAGAGATTTCCAGGGGGGAGCGCCGGCGGGTGCCCTTGAACAGCATGTGCTCAATGAAATGGGAGGCCCCATTCAGCGGGGCCGGCTCGTAACGGGAACCGGCGCCGGCCCAGATGCCCAGGCTGACGCTGGTCATGTGGGGCATTTCGGCGGTGGCCACCCGCAAACCATTGGGCAGACGGGAAATGCGATAGACAGGAATTGGGGAGCCGTTTTTCTTGGAAGCTGCCATAGGACACTCACACAAAAGCTTTACTCACACGTTCAGGCACACCGGTGCGGCGGCGGTAGTCGAGGATGATTTCAATGGCATCCTCCTCCCGATCCACGAGCTTGACGAGGTCGAGGTCACCCGGGCTGATGTATTTTCGGCCCTCCATGGCTTTTTTCATCCAGGCCAACAGGCCGCTCCAATATTCACTTCCGAACAATACCAGCGGAAATTTTGGAATCCGCTGGGTTTGCACCAGCGTAATCACCTCAAAAAACTCATCGCAGGTCCCAAAACCGCCGGGCATGTATATGAAGCCCATGCTGTACTTCACGAAACAGACTTTGCGCGAGAAAAAGTAATGGAATTCGATCGGCACGTTCACGTAGCGGTTGCTCTTTTGCTCAAACGGCAGTTCGATGTTCAAGCCCACCGACTGCCCCTTCCCCCGGGCAGCGCCCTTGTTGGCAGCCTCCATGATGCCGGGCCCGCCGCCCGTAATGACCGCGAACCCATTTTCGGCCAGACCACGCGCAATCTTTTCAGCCGAACGATAGTACGGGTCGGAAGGTTTGGTGCGGGCACTGCCAAAGATGGTGACCGCCGGTCCGACCTTCGACATCGTCTCAAAAGAGTCCACAAATTCCGCCATGATGCGGAAAATCCGCCAAGGGTCCTCTTTTACAAAACCGCTTTGCACCGGTTGCATGGCAACAACGTACGAGCCACCGACTAAAAAAACAAGTGTCCAAAAAGCTAACTTGAAAATGTTATAATATACTCCTATGCAATATGTTACGAAATATAGAGGTTGGTGTATCCCTCAAAAACAGAGATCTCATTCTTGAGAATTCAAGCCCTTATGTACATGCAAACCCTTCCCCGCAGGTCCCGGTAGGATGTCGTTCTGCCTAAAAAAACTATAAATACCTGAACGGCAATGGTTTATTCGTAGTTTCCATTGCGCGAGCGTCCATTCCAAGGCCGTTCGCGTTTTGCGGGAAGGGTGTCATCCACTTTGGCGTAATAGCTACCTTCGCCCAAAACCTCGTTGACCTCCCTTTCCAGTTGGATACTGGGTGCGACGGCAAAAGTCTCATGCGCCTCGATGAACAACACGGCACCATCCTCCTGGATCACCGCCAGAAAGAGGGGACAGCGGCCACGGTGCCGTTGAACAATGTCAAAGACGTGCTGCAAATTTTCTTCTGTTAAGGCGCTTCTTGGGATCCGAATCTGCACCTGCTTGGTAAGCCGTTGGGGAGCTTCTTCGAGAGGAATGATTTCGGCAGGAAACAGCTTCGGCACGTCTTCGTCGTTACGCACCTCCCCGGTGACCAGCAAGGGAGCATTGGGAATGACCAGGGCCTGAAACTGCTCGAAGGCCTCTCCTGTCAGCAGGATTTTCGCTATGCCGTCCATGTCCTCCAAGGTGGCCATGAGGTAGGGACGGTTGTTTTTCTTGGAGATGCCCTTTTGCGCCGCCGTCACCAATCCCCCCATGCGAACCATGGAGCCACTAGCCATGGTTTTTGCCGATTGAGTGTTGTGGGTGGAGTAACGGACCAAGGTGCGTTCAAAAGGCTGCAGAGGATGCCCGGTCACGTAGAACCCCAACAACTCCTTCTCGTATTGCAGCCGCTCATGTAAGGGCCAGTCCTCGGCAGGTCTTTCCGCCGCAGCGGGGGCTTTGGGTGAAGACGGCGTTTCCTGAAAGACATCAAAGAGGTTGTCTTGGCCGGCCTGGCGGTCGGCGTGCATGCTGGCAGCACGCGCCAGCACGGCGTCAATCTGCTCGTACATGGCCTTGCGTGGCTGGCCGAAACCATCACAGGCGCCCGCCTTGATGAGCGCCTCGAGCACTTTGCGGTTGACGCTTCGGTTCTCCACGCGGGCGGTCAGGTCTGCCAGGGAATGGAAGGGGCCGCCAGCCTGGCGGGCTTCAATGATGGCGCTGACGGCCACTTCCCCGATGCCCTTGATGGCGGCCAGGCCGAAGCGAATTGCCTGGCCGTTTTGATCGGGGCTGAAATGCATCTGGCTCCGATTGACGTCAGGAGGCAACACCTGAATGCCGAATTCCCGGGCCTCATTGATGAGAATGGCGACTTTATCCGTGTCGCTCATGTCGTTGGTCATCATGGCGGCCAGGAACTCCACGGTGTAGTTGGCCTTCAGATACGCCGTTTGATAGGCGACGATGGCGTAGGCAGCCGCGTGGGATTTGTTGAATCCATAGCCGGCAAACTTATCGAGCAAATCGAAAATGGCATTGGCTTTGTCTGCCGGGATTTGATTTTTTTCCCAGCAACCTTTGACAAAAACCTCCCGTTGTTTGGCCATTTCCTCGGGCTTTTTCTTGCCCATGGCCCGGCGCAACAGATCGGCGCCACCCAGGGAATAGCCGGCCAGGACCTGCGCGGCCTGCATGACCTGCTCCTGATAAATCAACACCCCATAGGTTTCCCGGGTGATCGGCTCCAGGAGGGGGTGCTCGTAAACAATCTCCCGGCGGCCATGCCGGCGCTCCACAAAATCATCGATCAGCGTCATGGGGCCGGGGCGGTACAAAGCCACCAAGGCCGTGATGTGCTCAATGGAACTGATTTGGAATTTCCGGCACAAATCGCGCATCCCCCCTGATTCCAGTTGGAATACGCCCACCGTCAAACCCCGGTTGAGAAGATCGTAGGTGGGCTGGTCGTTCAGTGGCAGGCGGTCAATCTGGATTTTGATGCCTCTTGTCTGTTCCACCATCTGGCAGGTGTTGCGGATGACAGTGAGCGTTTTCAGCCCCAGGAAATCCATTTTCAACAAGCCCAGGTCGCCCACCGGCCCCATGGCATATTGGGTGACAATGGCTCCGTGTTCGTCTTCTTTGAGTGGAAGCAGGTTTTCCAGCGGTTCAGGACCAATGACCACCCCCGCTGCATGCACGGAGGCGTTGCGGGTCAAATCCTCCAGCACAAAGGCAATGTTGAGGAGCTCCTGGGTTTTGGGGTTCTCCTCGTATTCCTTGCGGAAGTCTGGAGATTCCTTCAGCGCTTTCTCCAGGGTCATCTTGGGGTCATTGGGCACCATTTTGGCCAGGCGGTCACATTCGCCATAACTCCAGCCCAGCACGCGCCCCACATCGCGGATGACGGATTTGGCGCCGAGGGTGCCGAAAGTGATGATCTGGGCCACGCATTCCTTGCCGTATTTTTCGCGCACATAGTTGATGACCAGTTCGCGCCGGTCATCGGCAAAATCTATGTCAATATCGGGGGGGTTAACGCGCTCCGGGTTGAGAAACCGCTCGAACAGCAGCCCATACCGGATGGGATCCACGTTGGAGATTTCCAGCAGATAGGTCACCAGCGAACCGGCTGCCGAACCGCGGGCCACGCATGACACCCCCCGGCTGCGGCCATACTGCACAAAATCGCCCACGATAAGGAAGTAACTGACGAAATTGGTTTTTTCGATCACCATCAATTCCAGGGCCAGGCGATCCATCACGACCCGAACGGCCTCGGCGACCAGGGGATGGCGGAGATTGGCCTCCGGATCGTCCCACAAACCGTCCACCCCGGGCCAGGTGGGCAGCCGGAAAGGATCTTCGATGGCGACCGGTCGAATCACCTCTCCT